>JAAYHO010000134.1 GCA_012735335.1 Gammaproteobacteria bacterium | reverse complement strand
TTGCCGAACTGCATGAACTGGGCATCCGCACCCTCATGCTCAGCGGCGACAATCAACATACCGCCGACAGCATCGCCCGGCAGGTAGGCATCGACGAGGCTCGGGGCGAACTGCTGCCGGAGGACAAGTTCGAGCACATCAGCCAACTGACAGCTCAGAGCGCACACATCGGCATGGTCGGCGACGGTATCAACGACGCCCCCGCCCTGGCCCGCGCCGATATCGGCTTCGCCATGGGCGCCATGGGCACGGATACCGCTATCGAAGCGGCGGACGTGGCAATCATGGATGACAACCTGCTGCGCCTGCCGGAGTTCATCCGCCTGTCACGCCGCACCCACCGCATCCTGGTGCAGAACATCACTCTGGCGGTGGTGATCAAGGCAGTCTTCCTGGCCTTCACCCTGACCGGCCACGCCACCATGTGGATGGCCGTGTTTGCCGACATGGGCGTGAGCCTGCTGGTGATCTTCAACGGCCTGCGGTTGCTGCGCAGATAAGACTGGCGGCTGGATGGAACTTTTCGCCAGGCTGTTACGTTGGACAATGGACAGCAGGGTGAAAACTCAGAGGATGGCATGCAGGACAATGAGGGAGATCTGATCCGCCGGGCGCAAGCGGGTGACCGCCAGGCGTTCGGTGCGCTGGTGCAACAACATCAGCGTCAGGTGTTTTCCTTTGTCCGTCGAATGTGCGGCAACAATGATCAGGCGCTGGACATCACCCAGGACACCTTCATCAAGGCCTGGCATGCGCTGCCGGACTGGCAGCCCGAAGCCCGGTTGCAGACCTGGCTGCTGCGTATTGCCCGCAATACCACCATTGACGCGCTGCGGCGCAGGCAACATATGGCCGAGCCATTACCCGAGGACCATCTGCTTATCGCGTCGGGGCCAACACCCCTGCGCCAGCTGGAAAACAGCCGCTGCCTGACTCAGCTGGAAAGGCTTATTGCCCAGTTACCAACCGGGCAGCGTGAGGTTCTGCTGCTGCGCGAACTGGATGGCCTGGCCTACCGGGATATTGCCACCAGCCTGAATATCAGCGAGGGCACGGTAAAATCCCGCCTGGCCCGCGCTCGTGAGGCTTTATTGGAGGCCCGAGCGGCCATGACAGGAGACTCAGATGACTGAACATCCAGACATACAGCAACTGTCCGCCCATCTGGACACGGAACTGGACACCAGCAGTACGGCTGCGGTCAGCCAGCATCTGCTGAGCTGTCCTCAGTGCCAGCGCCGCTACCGACAGCTACAGAGGCTGAGCCGGGATCTGCAGCAATTGCCCAGCCTCCAGCCGGAGCTTGATATCGATGCCCTGCTCGACCGGTTACCGGCACCCCAACCACAGCAACCAGCCACACCGCGCTGGCGCCGACTGGCCCCCGGCCTGAGCGCAGCGGCAGCCTTGATACTCGGTCTGTGGATCGGTGGCAGTCTGTATTCACCCATCAGCACACCGCCTGCACCCGGCTTGTCGGCGCTGGCCATTCTCGGCAGCGCACCGCCGGGGGCGCTGTGCCGTCAGCCTGAACTCTGCTATCTGCATGGGAGCCTGCAATGAACACATCCACCCTGCGTCTGCTGCTCGGCGTATCCGTGCTGTTCAACCTCGGCGTACTGGCAGCGCTGGGCTGGCAGCAACTCAGCCCGGGGTTGCTCAATGACGCACCTGAACCGCTGCTGGTAAGGGAGCTGCAGCTGAACGACCAGCAGCGTCAGCGCTGGCAGCAGATCGAGGCACCTTTTCTGCTGGAGCTGCAGCAATCCAGCCAGACCATCCAGCAGCAGCATGACCGCCTGATCAACAGCATATTCGCCTCACCGCTGGATACGCAGCGCATCCACCATGAGCAGCAGGCGCTGGCAGCACAACAGCAGCATCAGCAGCAACTGGTGCTGGAACAGTTGCTGCGGGAGCGGGAGATTCTCGATGAACAGCAGCGCCAACGGCTGGTCCAGCTATTGACCCGGCAGGCCCCGACGCTGGAGGTGGAAAGACTGCACAATCAATGAATCCGGCAAGTGATGGAACAAAACCGCAGGCAGTTGCGTTAGTACAGATGAAACCCGATTCCTGGAGATTCTCATATGTTGAACAAACTGCCTCTTGCACTTGCCCCCCTGCTCCTGGCCAGCCTGATGTTCGCTGGTACAGCCCAGGCTGTCGATAACCCCGAGGTTCATGATCACGGCGCTGTTCCCTTCGAACTGCAACTCGACAATGGCCAGAAGTGGGCCATCGACGCGCCCCTGAGCAAGGCCATGGGTGACATCAGCGCCAGCATGCGCCAGTCGCTGGAAGCGATCCATGCAGACCAGTTGGCCGCGCCTGATTATGCCCCGCTCGCCAGACAGGTGAACGACAGCGTGGCCTATATGGTCGCCAACTGTAACCTGCCCGCCGATGCCGACGCCCAGCTGCACATGGTCATTGCGCAGCTGATGCTCGGCGCAGAAAAGATGGCCGGCGACAGCGCCGAGACGCCACGCGCGGGCGCCATCCAGGTCATTCAGGCGCTGGACGCCTATCAGCACTACTTTGACGATGCGGCTTTCGAGCCGCTCGCCCACTGATTACTCAGCAAACCACCACTTACTTGACGCCGGTCATCGCGGATGACCGGCACAGGTGTTGTGATACTCATCACCATATCGTCACCCGTGTGTCCCGGGAGGGCTATGTCATGCGTCGTTTGAAGTGGGTTCTCTGGTCAAGTCTGCTGTTGCTTGCACTGCTCTGGCTGCTCACCGAGCCCGGACTGCGCGAGACCCAGAGTTTCTTTGGCTGGCGCAACCTGCTGGTGCAACTGAGCGGCATCCTGGCCATGGGCTGCATGAGCCTGGCAATGCTGCTGGCGCTGCGCCCCCAGTGGCTGGAAAGCTGGCTGGACGGCCTGGACAAGATGTACCGACTGCACAAATGGCTCGGAGTGGCCGCACTGGTCACCGGAATAGTGCACTGGCTGGCCGCCAAGGGGCCCAAATGGGCGGTTGGCTGGGGCTGGCTGACGCCCCCGGAGAAAGGAGCAGCCGCCCTGCAGCAACCGCTGGAGGCGTTCTTTCACAGCCAGCGTGGTACCGCTGAAAGCCTCGGTGAATGGGCATTCTATGCGGCCGCCATCCTGATTGTGCTGGCACTGATCAAGCGCATTCCCTACCGCCTGTTCCACCAGACCCACCGGCTGCTGGCCATCACCTACCTGGTGCTGGCCGTGCACAGTGTGGTGCTGTTCAAGTTCAGCTACTGGTCTTCAGCGCTCGGCGGACTGACCGCCCTGTTGCTGATCGTCGGCTGCTGGGCGGCAGTGGCTTCGCTGCTGGGCGGGATCGGCCGGCAGCGCAAGGTGGTTGGCAGCATCACCGGGCTGCATTACTTTACCGACGTCAAATCACTGGAGGTGCAGGCCAGGGTACCGGACTGGCCCGGGCATCAGCCCGGCCAGTTCGCCTTTGCCACCTCCAGCGCCAGGGAAGGCGCCCACCCCTACACCATTGCCTCGGCCTGGCAGCCGGAGGACCCACTGATCACCTTCGTGGTGAAGGAGCTGGGTGACCATACCGCTGAGCTACGGGACAAGCTGAGAGTGGACCAACCGCTGACGCTGGAAGGCCCCTACGGCCGCTTTACCTTTGACGACACCCGTCCGCGACAGATCTGGATCGGCGGCGGGATTGGCATCACCCCTTTTCTGGCCCGTCTCAAACAATTGGCCAGCCAGCCGGACAGCCCGCAATCCATCGACTTCTTCCATACCACCGCAGAGGTCGATGAGCAGGCGCTGGCCAGACTGGCCGAGGATGTGGATAACACCCAGGTGCGCCTGCACCTGCTGATTGACGCCCGGGACGGCTACCTCAGCGCTGAACGTATTCGCGCGGCGGTACCGGAGTGGCGTGAGGCAAGTATCTGGTTCTGCGGCCCGTCCGGCTTTGCCAAAGCACTGCGCCAGGACTTCGAAGCCCTCGGCTTCCCGGTCCACAGACACTTCCACCAGGAGCTGTTTGATATGCGCTGAGCGTTATCAGGCGCTGCGCTCACCCGGCGCATGCCGTTGGGCACGGGGCCGGTAGAACATGACCATATTGCCCAACAGAATCAGCCCCAGCCCGAACACCGCGGCCCCTGACCATTGATAGCCCTCGAACAGGGTCGACATGCCCAGCGCGATCAGCGGGAACATCACCGTGGTGTAGGCGGCCGGGCCGGCGCCGATGCGCCCGACCAGCGAGAAGTAGGTGGCAAAGCCGACAATCGAGCCGATCACCGCCAGATACAGCAGCGAGCCGATATAGGCCGGGGTCTGCTCGATGGCAAAGTCAGCCCCGGTCAGCAGTGCCAGCACCAGCATGATCAGCGCGCCATAGCCCATGGCCCAGGCGTTGGTGGTCAGCAGATCCTGACGCTGCTGCTGGAAGCGCACACTGATCATGTTGCCCAGCGAGAACCCGTAGGTCCCCAGCAGCCCCAGGCCGATACCGATCAGCGCGCCGGTGGATACCTGTTCATCGGTCAGGTCATGCCAGAACAGGCTGACGATCCCCGCCAGCCCCAGCAGATTGGCCAGCAGCAGCCGCCGGGTGATGCGCTGGCCGAAGAAGATCACCCCGTTGATGGCATTGAACACGATAGCCAGCGAGAACAGCACCGACTCCAGCCCGCTGTTGATATAGGCATTGGCGGTGTAGAAGCAGGCGAAGTTGAAGCCGAACACGCAGGCCCCCTGCAGCACACAGAAACCATGGGTAGTGCGGTCCAGCCGCTGCAGACGACTGCTCAGCCGGAGCACCAGCAGCATCAGCCCGGCGGCGATGGCGAAACGGTAGAACACCGACACCAGCACCGGCACCTCACCGGTCTGCATACTGATGGCAATCCAGGTGGTACCCCAGATCAGAACCGTAGCGGCATACAACAATGCATTCATTCAGCGCCTCAGACGTGGTGGAGATGGGCAGGAAATGGCAAATCTGCCGGAACTAATCCCGCCGGGCAGCGACACAAATAGGGATACCCCCGCCAGGGAGAGGCTGTCGCTCATCTGACTGGAGGCCATCATGCCGTACTGGGATCTGTTCACTGACCGCGCGCTCTGGATACAACTGGGCATTCTGCTGGTGGTCACTCTTGGCACCTATCTGCTGTTGACCGTGGCCCTGCGCGTGGTCAGTCGGCAGTTGATGCAGCGTAACGAAAAATCCCATTCCCGTGTGTTTTATTTCGGCTCGGCCATGCTGCTCAAGACCAGTCGGCTGCTGTTGCTGGCCTTTGCGCTGATGATCGGTCTGAAGAGCGTTGAACTGTCACCGCGCTGGGAAGAGGCCCTGTCCCACGGCTGGTTCATCGCCCTGGCCTTCCAGATCGCGCTGTGGGCCGATCATGCGGTACAACTGTGGACCACCACCCTGAACCGCGATGGCAAAACCCGCAACCCGGTCACCACCACCCTGATCGGCATCATGGTGCGACTGGTGATCTGGACCGTGATGCTGCTGTCGATCCTGGCCAATCTGGGGGTGGACATCACCGCCATGATCGCCAGCCTGGGGGTCGGTGGTATCGCCATCGCCCTGGCGGTGCAGACCCTGCTCAGCGACATGTTCGCCTCCATGTCCATCGGTATCGACAAGCCCTTCGAGATCGGCGACTTCGTGGTGTTTGGCGACGTGGCCGGCAGCATCGAACATATCGGCCTGAAGACCACCCGCATCCGCGCCCTGAGCGGCGAGCAGATCGTCATCGCCAACGCCGAGCTGCTGGCGCAGACAGTGCACAACTACAAGCGCATGAACACCCGGCGCATCGTCTTCACCTTCGGCATCAGCCCCAACACCCCGGTGGACAGAGTGCGCCAGGTCAGTGCCGAGGTGGCGCGCATCATCAGGGGCATGGCCGATACCAACTTCGACCGGGCGCACTTCTTTGCCTTCAACGAGAGCCAGTTGACCTTCGAGGTGGTGCACATAGTGCAGAGTTCGGACTACAACAAGTACATGGATATCCAGCAGGAGATCAACCTGCAACTGCTGCAGGCCTTACGGGATCTGGAGGTGAAGCTGGCCTTCCCGATCCGCAAACTGGAGTTCATCGGCGGCAATCTGCCGGAAGTACAGGTAGCCGGAGTGCCGCAGGAACGCTCGTCGGCCAACCAGGCGCCCTGGCATGGGCAGCCAGGCGGTGCCTGAGTACTCGACCGCAGGCGCGGACTGGTGCAGCATAGGCGCGTCGACAGTTGGAGATATCCATGAACACCACGTTTTTACGCCACTTTCTGCCAGCCACCCTGGGCCTGGCACTGCTCACCGGATGCAACACCCTGGTGGGTATTGCCCCGATCAACCTGACCCAGCACGACTGGGCACTGGTGGAAGCCACCGATGCCGATGGCCATCTGGACCAGGCCCTGCTGGACGGCAACCGGGCACCGATTCAACTGACCTTCAAGGACGATCGCCTGGGGGTAAGCAACGCCTGCAACCACATGGGCGGTGACTACAAACTGAAGAACGGACGACTCAAGGTTGGCCACATGATACAGACCATGATGGCCTGCGAGCCCGAGCTGATGGCCCGCGAGTCCGCGATCAAGACCCGCCTGCAACAGCCATTGCGGGTGCGGATTGACGCCGAGACCTCACGCCTGCACATGCTCAATGATGCGGGAGTCATGGTGTTCGAGCCGGTACAGCCCTGACACAGGTATGGAGGGCCCCAGGGAGGGACGAGCACCAGCTCGTCCAGCGCGGCTATTGGGGAGCACGGAGCTTCGGGGCAGGCCGCTCATCGAACTGGTGCTCGACGTTCCCGGGGCTAGACGTTCCCAAGGCTCCGCATTGCTGGGGGCGCAATTACGCCCGGCGCACCGTCGCCAGCAGTCCCGCCGCCACCCCGTACATCAGCCCGAAACTGCGATTGACCAGGCGCTGCTGGCGAGGCGAGTCCAGCAGCCGCATGGCGCGGGAAGCAAGGCCGGTGTATCCCGCCATCACCACCAGATCCACTACCACCATGGTCAGCGCCATGGTCACGTACTGGGCTAGCTGTGGGCGCGCCAGATCAATGAACTGCGGTAGCACCGCGAGGATAAAGACAATCGCCTTGGGGTTGCTGGCATTGATCACAAAGCCACGCAATACCAATGACAGCGGTCGGCCTATGGGGCGAGGCTGCAAGCTCATGTCCTGCACCGGAGCCCGCCACTGTTTGTAAGCCAGGTACAGCAGATAACCGACGCCGAACCACTTGATGATCGCAAACCCCAGCGCCGAAGTCGCCACCAGCGCACCGACCCCGGCCGCAACGATGGCGATCTGCATCAGCAGCGCCAGCTGCAGCCCCAGGGCATTCCAGTAGCCCCGGACAAAGCCGTAGTTCAGCCCACTGGACATGGATGCTACCGCCCCGGCACCCGGGGTCAGGCTGATGATCCAGCATGCAACAAAGAATGCCAACCAGGTTTCGATACTCATGATGCCCCTCTGGAATGAACCGCGCTCGGCGGACGACAGATAATAACAAAGCAGCGTCTTTCCAGGTGGCCCACTGCTGTCTTTTCTGACGATGTGCTTGTGCAGAGTGCCGGCCACCTGGCACTGCCAGCAAATAACTGTATAATCATCCAGCGCCAACACATTCCAGCAACGATCAGCAAGCCAGAGGTAACAGATGGCCGTTGAAATAGTGTACCGAAGCACCAGAGACCCGGAGCGCCTGTTCATGGATAAAGCCGAAGCCGACCGCCACGACCGGATGCTTGAGCTGGCCGAACGCCTCAGTGAAGTACTGAGCAAGGCCGTTCCCTCGCTCAATGAAAACCAGTCCGAGGAAATCGGCATCTACATGGCCCGCCACCGGGACCTGTTTGCCAAGGCCTTCCGCAACAACCCCGGTGCCCTGGCCGAACTGGATGAGGCCGACGAAGGCAGCGACGAATAACCGACATCTCCAGGTACAGGCAAGGTAAATTCAGGTAAAGGTGCGTTTACAAACCTCATTTCGACCGACAACTGGCCTATCCTGACGCCACAGTGGTCAGGGAATTTAAGGTCACGGAGTCAGTCCAAGAGGAAAGAACGAGGGCATCACCATGAAACTACTTCCCCTTGCCATAGGCCTGTTTGCCGCCTTGGCATTCATTACCAGCGCTTCTGCGGCGCCCGGGCCCTATGCCCCCGGCAAATCCCATGAGCAGCGCAGAGCGATCAAGCATCACCAGCACAATCATCGGGCACCGCCGCGGCATTACCAGCAGCAACACCGCTACCCGGCCACCCCGCAGAGCCAGTGGTTGTGGCAACAGCAACAGCACAAGTACCAGCAGCCACAGCATCGGCCGCCGCACCAGCAGCACCGGCACCACCCGCCGCACCGCGACCAGCTGCGCCGGGAAGCGCACCGCCACAGCCACCATCTGAGCCGTGCCCCAGTGCTGCCGCCGCATATGCATCTGGTCATAGGTCGGCCCCTGCCCCATGGCTGGAGTCACCGGGTACCTCCGGGCCATGCCCGCCATCTGCCGCAGTATGCCGGGTATGAATGGCACAGCGCCGGACGGGACCTGATTCTGGTTGCGGTATCCACCGGGGTGGTCTACACCATTCTGGACAACATCCTCAACTGATCCAGCCACCGGCGCTGCGGCAGATCGCCCCTCGCCCGACGCCGGCGGCTGCGTTAGCATCAGGCTTTTACCCTGTGGAATAGCGGTTCCATGAAAAAGCCTGTCAAACGCCCCGCCTTTACCCTGTTCTTCCCGCTGGCTGCCCTGCTGGCAGCGGCGGCGGTGCCCCTGTCGATCTGGGCCGTATTGTCCGGCAGCGGCTGGCCTGCCGGACTGATCGGCAGCGGCCACGGCTTTGAACTCATCTTCGGTTTTGCCCTGGCGCTGATTGCCGGATACACCCTGGGGCCGCAGACCGGTCGGGTACTCTACCCGCTGATGGCCCTGTGGCTGGTCGCCCGGCTGATTCATATCCTGCTGCCCCAGCACTGGCTTACCCTGCTGCCCTCGGTGGCCTTTGCCCTGCTGCTGGCCTGGCATGTGGTGCCCAGGTTCAGTGCAGCCAAGCAATGGCGCAACCGCACCACCGCGCCACTGATTCTGACCCTGTGCCTGCTGCCACTGGTCTGGCTGGCACTACTGCTGATCTGGCAGTTGCGCCCGACCCTGGGCGCGGCCATTCCTCTGGATGCTGCCCGGCTGATGCATGCCGGGGTGCTGTGCCTGTTGTTGCTGATGAGCTTCATCGGTGGGCGGGTCATGGCGCCGGCGGCGGCCATTACCCTGGAACAACGGGGCATAGAGCTGCGGGCGCGGTTGCAGCCACGCATGGAGGGGGCGCTGATCATTCTGCTGGGACTGGCCATTACCCTCCTGCTGCTGCCGCTGCCGGGCAACCGCTACAGCTACCCAGCGGCGGGTATCTGTCTGCTGATGGCCGCGGTGGTACTGGCAGTACGCGCCCTGCGCTGGCAGTTATGGCGCTGCGGTGCCAGGCCGGACCTGCTGGCCTTCGGCGTTGGTTATGGCTGGCTGGCGCTGGGCAGCCTGGCCACCGGGGTGGCCTTCATCAGCGCGCAACCGCCGGTGGCTGCGCTGCACCTGATTACCATAGGCGCACTCGGCACCCTGTCCACCAGTGTGATGCTGCGGCTGTATTTTCAGCGTACCAGCAAGACCCCGCCTGCCACTGCCTGGGTAGCAGGCATCACCGGGCTGATTGCGCTGGCCAGCATCACCCGCTACCTGTGTGGACCGACACCCTTCGCCCAGCCGTGGCTGCTGAGCCTGTCGGCGGCCAGTTGGTCACTGGCCTATCTGTTGCTGGCGGCACTCATGCTGCGCCTGGCCCGCCAGTTCTGAGGTTTATTCTGCGTCGACCGGCTGTTCAGCCCGGTTCCAGGTCGAGGTGCGGCCGAACATCGGCGCGCCGACAAAGCCGCGCAACTTGAGCACATCCTGCCCTTCCAGGGTGATACGGCCCTGGTAGGTCTTGCCGCTTTCCGGATCGTAGACCCGACCATCCTTCCAGGTCTTGCCGTCACCGCTGGGCTGCATATCCCAGAGAATGCGCAGGCCTTCCAGCGGGCGACTGCGCAGGGACTCATCGGGATTGTGCTGATCGAGGCGCGGCTGACCCTGCTCATCCAGCGGCTCGGCCAGCCACAGCAGATCCCCGCACAGGGCGCTGCCGCACTCGCTCACCTGCACCTGGCCCTGATTGTCTTCGGTATTCCACAAACCGACCGGTGAGGCCAGTGCCTGACCGGCTGCCAGCAGACCTGCCAAGGCGGTTGCCAGACTGAAGTAGTGCAATCCTTTCATGCTGTTTCTCATTCAATAGTATTGGCAAGTCATTGATCTTACGTCACATCAACAGCGCGACAAGTAAGCATTTGTATTCAGTCAGACGGCCTGACCACCCACTCCGGATCCTCGAATTCACCCAGCGAACGGATCTCGCAGAAGGGCGCAGCACTGCGGATGATCGCCGCCACTTCCGGGTTGTGCTGCACTTCCATGGCATCGCGCTGCTGCTTGCTGTCCCAGCTGGCAATGGCGATCAGCGTCATGGGATCGCCGATCTTGCGGTGCAGTTCCGTACCCCGCGCACCCGGCGCACGCTGGATGATCTCACTGGCCCGCACCCAGGCATCGGCGTATTGCTCGGCAGTGTGGCCTTGTTTGATACGGACCTCGAAGATATATTTCATGACGGACTCCACTTGAAGGCGATACCCCAAGTGTAGGCTGGTCCGATGCTGGAACCTCAATCCGTTGGTTATACAAGGAGCTGTACATGGGTTTTTTCAACAAGATTCTGAGCAAGCTGGGTATTGGTTCCGCCGAGGCGGCCACCGCCGACGCCCCCGCAGTAGAAGCAGCACCCACCCCCGCCGCAACCGAGGCTGCCGCACCCACCGCCATCTCCCGGGTTGACGTTGTCGCTCAACTGGAAGCCCAGGCCGCCGCCAACCCGCAGAAACTCAACTGGAAGACCTCGATTGTCGACCTGCTGAAACTGCTGGATATCGACAGCAGCCTGAGCGCGCGCAAGGAACTGGCCACCGAACTGGGCTGCCCCGCCGAGCTGATGGGCGACTCCGCCCAGATGAACATGTGGCTGCACAAGACGGTCCTGAACAAGATCGCCGAGAACGGCGGTAACATACCGGCCGAACTCTTGAGCTAAGCTGGACTACTCACAGCGTCATTCCCTGCATAAGGAGCAGCGACAAGGGGTTGGATAGTTTCCCTGATCATCGGTGGTATCGTCGGCTGGCTGGCCAGCATCATCATGAAGACCAATGCCCAGATGGGCATCATTGCCAACGTGCTGGTGGGCATTGTCGGTTCCTGGCTGGGCTTCTGGGTCGCCGGACTGCTGGGACTCACTGGCGGCGGCACCATCATCCGCTTTGCCATCGCCATCGGCGGGGCCGTGCTGTTGATCTTTATCCTGCGGGCACTGGGGATATTCAAGAAGGCGTGACCCGCCTGCTGTAACCATTGAAAAGGCCCTCCGGGGCCTTTTCTGTTTGGGCTGAAAATAGCCTCCAGAGCGCCAAGCAGGTACAATTGTCCGCTTTGATCCGTTCACCCAACCTTAGCCGAGTGCCCATGTCCAGCCAGCAATCCCAACGTCAGATTCTCGTTACCAGCGCCCTGCCCTATGCCAACGGTTCGATCCATCTGGGGCACATGCTGGAATATATTCAGACCGATATCTGGGTGCGCTTCCAGAAGCTGCGCGGCCATCAGTGCATCTATGTCTGCGCTGACGATGCCCATGGCTCGGCGATCATGCTGCGTGCGGAAAAGGAAGGCATTACCCCCGAGGAGCTGATTGCGGCGGTCAAGGCCGAGCATACCGCCGACTTCGCCGACTTCCTGGTGGATTTCGACAATTACCACTCCACCCACTCCGAGGAAAACCGCGAGCTGTCCGAGCTGATTTACCAGAAGCTCAAGGCCAACGGCCATATCAGCACCCGCTCGGTGACCCAGTACTTCGACCCCGAAAAGGGCATGTTCCTCGCTGACCGCTTCATCAAGGGCACCTGCCCCAAGTGCGATGCCGAGGATCAGTATGGTGACAACTGCGAGAAGTGCGGTGCCACCTATGAGCCGACCGAGCTGAAGGATCCGCGCTCGGCGATTTCCGGCGCCACGCCGGTACTCAAGGATTCCAAGCACTTCTTCTTCACCCTGCCCGACTTCCAGGACATGCTCAAGGAATGGACCCGCAGTGGTACGCTGCAGGATGCAGTGGCCAACAAGATCGCCGAGTGGCTGGACTCCGGGTTGCAGGAGTGGGATATCAGCCGCGATGCGCCCTACTTCGGTTTCGAGATTCCCGGCGAGCCGGGCAAGTACTTCTATGTCTGGCTGGATGCGCCGGTCGGTTACATGGCCAGCTTCCAGAACCTCTGCGCCCGTCGCCCGGAGCTGGACTTCGACACCTTCTGGGCCAAGGATTCCACTGCCGAGCTGTACCACTTCATCGGCAAGGACATCATCAACTTCCACACCCTGTTCTGGCCGGCCATGCTCGAAGGCGCGGGCTACCGCAAGCCCACCGGCGTCAACGTGCACGGCTACCTGACGGTGAACGGCCAGAAGATGTCCAAGTCCCGCGGCACCTTCATCAAGGCGCGCACCTATCTGGATCACCTGTCCCCGGAATACCTGCGCTACTACTACGCGTGCAAGCTGGGCCGTGGCGTGGACGATATGGACCTGAACCTGGAAGACTTCATCCAGAAGGTCAACTCCGATCTGGTCGGCAAGGTGGTCAACATCGCCAGCCGCTGCGCCGGTTTCATCCACAAGGGCAACGGCGGCCTGATGACCGACGCCAACCCGGCTCCGGAACTGACTGACGCCTTCACTGCTGCCTTCCCCTCGATTGCCGAAGCCTACGAGAAGCGCGACTTCTCCCGTGCCATGCGCGAGATCATGGCGCTGGCCGACAAGGCCAACGCCTGGATCGCCGACAAGGCCCCCTGGGCGCTGAACAAGCAGGAAGGCAAGCAGGACGAAGTGCAGGCCATCTGCTCGCTGGGCATCAACCTGTTCCGCCAGTTGATCATCCTGCTCAAACCGGTGATGCCGACCCTGGCCGCCGACGCCGAAGCCTTCCTCAACCTGCCGCCCCAGCACTGGAGCGATCTGGACAGTCTGCTCGGCGCGCACCAGCTGAACGCCTTCAAACCGCTGCTGACCCGCATCGAGCCGGCCAGGGTAGAAGCCATGGTGGAAGCCTCCAAGGAAGACCTGGAGGCCACCGACGCCGCCGCACCGACTGGCAACGGCGAACTGGAAAAGGACCCGCTGGCCCCGGAAATCAACTTCGATGCCTTTGCCGCGGTGGACCTGCGTATCGCCCTGATCGAAAAGGCCGAGTTCGTGGAGGGAGCCGACAAACTGCTGCGCCTGACGCTGAATATCGGCGATGCCACGCGTAATGTGTTCTCCGGCATCAAGAGCGCCTATCCTGACCCGAGCAAGCTGGAAGGTCGGCTGACGCTGTATGTGGCCAACCTGGCGCCGCGCAAGATGAAGTTCGGTGTGTCAGAGGGGATGGTATTGGCGGCAGGGCCTGGTGGGGAGGATATTTACCTGTTGAGTCCGGATGCCGGGGCCAAGCCGGGGCAGCGGGTGAGCTGATTTTATATTTACATAGGGCTCCCCCTCTCCCCAACCCTCTCCCCTCGCGGGAGAGGGTTGGGGAGAGGGGGATGGACTTGGCACCGGAGGAGAGGGGGGAGCCCTGAGAAAAAGCAATGATGACTGAATTCATCCTTATCCTGCTCAGCACCATTCTGGTCAACAACTTCGTGCTGGTGCAGTTCCTCGGTCTGTGCCCGTTCATGGGCGTGTCCGGCAAGCTGGAGACGGCGCTGGGCATGTCCATGGCCACCACCTTTGTACTGACCCTGGCCTCCATCCTCAGTTATCTGACCTACCAGTACATACTGCTGCCCTTCGAGCTGGAGTTTCTGCGCACCATCTCCTTCATCCTGGTGATCGCCGTGGTGGTGCAGTTCACCGAAATGGTGGTGCACAAGACCAGTCCGCTGCTGTATCGGGTGCTGGGCATTTTCCTGCCGCTGATCACCACCAACTGTGCGGTACTGGGTGTAGCGCTGCTGATTACCAACAAGGCCGAGCAGACCTTTCTGTCCGCCGCCACCTACGGCTTTGGTGCAGCGCTGGGCTTTTCCCTGGTGCTGGTACTGTTTGCCGGGCTGCGTGAACGGATTGCCATTGCTGATGTACCAGCACCCTTTCGCGGGGCGGCTATCGGCATGATCACCGCTGGGCTGATGTCGCTGGCCTTCATGGGCTTTACCGGGCTGATCAGGATCTAGGCTATGGGCATGGTACTGACTGCGGTGGTGGTACTGCTGCTTCTGGCGCTGGTGTTCGGTGCCGTGCTCGGCTACGCCGCCGTACGTTTCCGGGTCGAGGGTGATCCCATTGTCGAGCAGATCAACGCCCTGCTCCCCCAGACCCAGTGCGGTCAGTGCGGCCATCCCGGTTGCAAGCCCTACGCCGAGGCGATTGCCAATGGCGAGGCAATCAACAAGTGCCCGCCGGGTGGCGAGGCGACCATTCAGGCGCTGGCCGATCTGCTGGATGTGGAGCCACTGCCGCTGGACGGCGAACACGGCGAGGAGAAACCGCCTATGGTCGCCTATATCCGTGAGCCGGAGTGCATCGGCTGCACCAAGTGCATCCAGGCCTGTCCGGTGGATGCGATTCTGGGGGCGGCCAAACTGATGCATACGGTAATTGTGGACGAGTGCACCGGCTGCGACCTGTGCGTCGAGCCTTGCCCGGTGGACTGCATCGATATGCTGCCGCTGCCGACCACCACGGGTAACTGGCGCTGGGATATGCCGCCGCGGAGTGCTGCCTGATGAGTGCTCAGCCGCAGATTCACGACATCCCCGGTGGCATTCATCCGCCGGAGAACAAGTGCCAGTCCACCGCCCGGGGTATCGAACAGCCACCCCTGCCCCGGCAACTGATCTTGCCGCTGCTGCAGCATATAGGCACCCCCGCCGAGCCGGTGGTGCAGGTCGGCGAGCAGGTGCTCAAGGGCCAGTTGCTGGCCCGGGCCTGGGGGCAGTTCGGCTGCGCGCTGCATGCGCCCACCTCGGGCACCATCAGCGCCATCGGCCCGGCGCCCTATCCCCATGTATCCGGACTGGCCGAGCCCGCCATCACCCTGGAGGCAGACGGCGAGGAGCGCTGGGCAGAACTTGAGCCCATCACCGATTACACCCGGCTGGAGCCCCTGGCGCTGCTGGAGAAGATTGCCGCAGTCGGGATCAGCGGGCTGGGTGGTGCGGGCTTCCCCACTGCACCCAAGCTGGCCTCCCGCCCGGATCACCGCATCCATACGCTGATCATCAACGGCGCCGAGTGCGAGCCCTATATCACCGCCGATGACATGTGCATGCGCGAGTTTCCCGCGCAGATAGTCGCTGGCATCGAGGTGCTGATGCATATCCTCAAGCCACAGCGGGTGCTGATCGGCATCGAGGACAACAAGCCCGAGGCGATTGCCGCCCTGAGTCAGGCCGCCGAGGCCAAACCGGCAATACAGGTACTGGCCATCCCCACCAAGTACCCTTCCGGCGGCGAGAAGCAGCTGATCCAGATTCTCACCGGCGAGGAAGTACCCAGCGGCGGACTGCCCGCCGATATCGGCATGCTCTGCCAGAACATCGGTACGGCACTGGCAATCCATGATGCGGTGCTGCTGGGCCGGCCACTGATCAGTCGTATCGTTACCCTGACCGGTGATGCGCTGCAGCGCCCGAGCAACGTGCAGGCTCTGATCGGCACACCGATCGAGGAACTGCTGGCATTTGCCGGGCTGCAACCGGAGCAGCTGCACCGGCTGGTACTGGGCGGGCCGATGATGGGTTTTACCGTGGATGCGAAAGCGCCCATCATCAAGACCAGCAACTGCCTGCTGGCGGCTACCGCAGCCGAGCTGCCGACGCCGCCCCCGGCGCTGCCGTGCATCCGCTGCGGACTCTGCGCCGAGGCCTGCCCGGCCCAGCTGCAGCCCCAGCAGCTGCACTGGTTTGCCCTGGGCAAGGACTACCCGCAGCTGGAGCGCTACAACCTGTTCGACTGCATCGAGTGCGGCGCCTGCGCCTATGTGTGCCCGAGCAGCATTCCGCTGGTGCACTACTACCGCGCCGGCAAGGCGGAAATCCGCGCCATCGAGGCCCAGCATGCCCGGGCCGAGCAGGCCCGCGAGCGCTTCGAACAACGCCAGCAGCGGCTGCAACGGGAAGCCGAACAGCGCGAACAGGAACGTCAGGCCCGGGCCGAACGGGCAGCCAGGGCCAAGGCCGCCCGGGAAGCAAAAGCCGCCAGCGAGGCCGCTGACGCGGATAACGCCAGCGCTCCGGCTGCAGCAACGGTAACCGCACCGGACCTGGCCCGGATACGGGCGAAGATTCCGACCCTGAGCCCGGAACAGAAGCAATTGAAGATAGCCGCCAATACCGCCCGCATGGCCCTGCAACGGGCGCAGAAGCAGCTCAACGCCAACCCGGACAATGCCGACCTGCAAGCCCAGGTAACCCAGCTGGAACAGGCCCATATGGAAGCCCAGCAGGCCTTCGAGCAGGCCAGCACCCAGGAGAACAGCTGATGGCCAGCACCCCGCTAAGCTCACCCCATGCCATGGGCAGCAACCGCACCCGCCGCATCATGCTGCAGGTACTGGCGGCGACCCTGCCCGGCATAGTACTGCTGACCTGGCTGTTCGGCTGGGGCACCCTGATCAATATCCTGCTGGCCAGCGGCTTTGCCCTGGGCATCGAGGCGGCGATACTGCACCTGCGCCAGCGCCCGGTGGCCTTCTTCCTCAACGATGGCAGCGCACTGGTCACTGCCTGGTTGCTGGCCCTGGCCCTGCCGCCCTATTCGCCCTGGTGGTTGGTACTGGTGGCCACCGGCTTTGCCATGATCTTCGGCAAGCACCTGTACGGCGGCCTGGGCCAGAACCCCTTCAACCCGGCCATGCTGGGTTATGCGGTGGTGCTGGTGTCCTTTCCGGTGGAGATGACCAGTTGGCCGGTATGGCGCGGCATAGAGCAGCTGCAACCGGCCCTGTCGCCTACCCTCGGGCTGCTGGAGGGGTTGCAGCGGGTATTCGCCCCCGGCGGCCTACCCGCCGATGGCTGGGCCACCGCCACGGCGCTGGATATCCTCAAGAACAACAACTCTCTGACTCTTGCTGAACTGCGCACCGCCGAGCCGGCGCTGGGCAGCATGGCCAGTCGGGGCTGGGAATGGGTGGCACTGGCCTGGCTGGCAGGTGGTCTGTTCCTGATCCAGCGCCGGGTCATCAGCTGGCACGCACCGCTGGGCATGCTCGGCGCCCTGGCACTGATGAGTCTGCTGTTCTGGAACGGATCGGGCTCGGCCAGCAACGGCTCACCGCTGTTCCACCTGCTCGGCGGCGCGGCCATGTTCGGTGCCTTCTTCATCATCACCGACCCGGTCACCTGCGCCACCAGCCCCCGCGGGCGGCTGATCTTCGGGGCCGGGGTGGGTATTCTGGTGTACGTCATCCGGGTATGGGGCAACTATCCGGATGCGGTGGCCTTTGCCGTGCTGCTGATGAACCTGTGCGCGCCGACCATCGACTACTACACCGCGCCGCGCACCTACGGCCACGACAAGCCCAGACGCGGTCTGGGCAAGGGCCAGTGACATGGACAAGGATATGAGCAAGCTGCTCAGCCCCGGCCGCTCAGTGCTGCGCAACAGCCTGATTCTCGGGGTGTTCGCCATCTGCACCGTGGGCGTGATCGCCTTTATCCAGCAGGGCACCAGCGAACGCATCGCCGCCGAGCAGCAGCGTATGCAGATGCGCGCACTGAACGAGATATTGCCCCACGACCAGCATGACAATGACCTGCTGGAAGACAGCTTCATGGTCGCCGACCAGTCCCTGCTGCACCTGCCCGCCCCGGCCACGGCCTGGCGCGCGCGCCAGCAGGGTCAGGTAATTGCGGTAATACTGCCGGCGGTGACCCTGGACGGCTACAGCGGCCGCATCGACCTGCTGGTAGGCATCCGCGCCAACGGCGAGCTGGCCGGGGTGCGGGTGGTCAACCACCGGGAAACCCCGGGGCTGGGGGACAAGTTCGAGGTGGCCAAAGGCAACTGGATCTTCAGCTTCGACGGCAAGAGCCTGGAGCTGCCCGCCCCCGAGGGCTGGGCGGTGCGCAAGGACGGCGGCGAGTTCGACCAGTTTGTCGGCGCCACCATCACTCCCAGGGCGGTGGTACAGGCGGTACGCAATGCCCTGCTGTACTTCCAGCAGCACCGCGCCGAGCTGCTGCAACTGACTGATCAGGAGGCCAGCCATGGCTGACAAGCGCTACGCGGAACTGGCCGCCGACGGCCTGTGGCACAACAACCCGGGACTGGTGCAGCTGCTGGGCCTGTGTCCCTTGCTGGGGGTAAGCAGCAGCACAGTCAACGCCCTCGGGCTGGGCATCGCCACCATTCTGGTGCTGATGGTGTCCAATATCTCGGTATCGCTGATCCGCCATGCGGTAACCGACGCCGTGCGCCTGCCCGCCTTCGTCATGATCATTGCTGCGGTCACCACCTGTATCGAACTGCTGATGCAGGCCTATACCTACGAGCTGTTCCTGATTCTCGGCATCTTCATCCCGCTGATCGTCACCAACTGCATCATCCTCGGCCGGGCCGATGCCTTTGCCGCGAAGAACCCGGTGCTGCCCTCGGCGGTGGATGGCTTCATGATGGGCGCGGGCTTTGCCCTGGTGCTGCTGGCTCTCGGCATGCTCCGCGAGCTGGTCGGCCAGGGCACCCTGTTTGCCAACATGCACCTGCTGCTCGGCCCCATCGCCGAGAACTGGACCTGGGTGGTCTTTCCCAACTACAAGGAGGTGCTGTTCGTCATATTGCCGCCCGGCGCCTTCCTGTTCATGGGGCTGCTGATCGCCCTGAAAAACATCATCGACACCCAGATCAAGGCCCGCCAGGCCGCCCATGACCCGACACCTGCCAGCACCGGCAGCAAGCGGGTTCGCGTTACCGGAAACATAAGCTGACCATGAACAAAGCCAAGCGTCATGAAATCTTCAGCCGACTGCGGGAGGACAACCCCAACCCGGTCACTGAACTGAACTACAGCAATCCCTTCGAACTGCTGATTGCCGTCATCCTCTCCGCCCAGGCCACCGACGTGGGCGTGAACAAGGCCACCGACAAGCTGTTCCCGGTGGCCAATACCCCCGAGGCCATCCATGCCCTGGGGGTGGAAGGCCTGTCCGAATACATCAAGACCATCGGCCTGTTCAACAGCAAGGCCAGGAACGTGATCGAGACTTGCCGTCTACTGGTGGAAAAGCACAACAGCGAGGTGCCGCAGACCCGCGAGGAGCTGGAAGCCCTGCCCGGGGTCGGACGCAAGACCGCCAACGTGGTACTCAACACCGCCTTCGGCCAGCCGGTGATGGCAGTGGACACGCATATCTTCCGGGTCAGCAACCGTACCGGCATCGCCCCGGGCAAGACGGTGCTCGAGGTGGAAAAGCGACTCATGCGCCTGGTGCCGAAGGAATTTCTGCTCGACGCCCACCATTGGCTGATCCTGCACGGCCGTTATGTGTGCAAGGCCAGGACACCCCAGTGCGGAAGTTGCCGTATCGAGGACCTGTGCGAATACAAGCACAAGACCTCGGATTGACTGGTTATAGATAAAAGCCTGAAACCGATACAAAAAAACTATTTCCGCTTGGCAAGGACTACCGCTATAAGGTGCGCAAACGCCAACCTTCAATAGTGGAGTGGAGATATGGCCAAGGCGAAAAGCGATATTGAACTGGACGATGACGACTTCCTGGAGGAGGACGACAGCCCTGAAACCGAGGCCCTGGATAGCAAGGCCAGTCTGACCCGTCGTCGTCAGATTGACGACTATCTGGAGGAGCGCCGCCTGCAGAAACAGCTGGCGGATTTCGACTTCGATCTGGATTGATCGTGATTGAGGGTGTTGATCACCCCCATTGATAAAGACTGTTTCAATCCCTTCGACAACGCCCCCAGAATGGCCAACAGGAATGATTCCTGATAAAGCTTTCTGGGGTGCGCCATGATCAAGACCTTTACCTTCGCAGTAATGCATTTCACCATTGCCTTCGGTGTGGTCTACCTCATGACCGGCAGCCTGCTGCTGGGTGGCGCGGTAGCGCTGATCGAACCGGCACTCAACACCGTCGCCTTCTACTTCCATGAGAAGATCTGGGCCCGGCTTGACCGTCGTCGCGCCGGACCGGAAGGCCTGAACCTGCCGGTCTTCCGCGCCTGAGCAACCCGACAGCCAGGCCACTGACAGCGGGCTGTAAGGAACTATCCACATAAATAAGGGTATAGTTCATGAAGCCATACGGAAATGATCATGAACCGCTATCTACGATTTGCCTGTATCTGCCTGGCCACCTTGCTGGCCCCCCTTGCCCAGGCCGATGACGAGCCCGGCTACCCGGTAACCAACCCCTTTCTCGCCACTATAGTGGGCACGCCGCCGCAGCTGGTCTGGCCCGTGCCCGACGAGCTGGAGGTACGCCAGAGCGACCTGTCCGTACGGGTACTGCCGGAGCGTTACCTGCCCCCGGCGCTGTCACGCTACCGCGAGCTGCACTACCGACTGGCCTGGCACAACCAGCCTGCGCCACTGGTGTTTTTGATCGCCGGTACCGGCTCGGGCTACGACAGCCCCCGGCTGGACTACCTCAAACGGGCTTTCTGGCAGGCGGGCATGCATGTGATCGTACTGTCCTCCCCGACCAACCATGACTTCATTGCCGCCGCCTCGCACAGCGGTCTGCCCGGCCTGGGCCAGAACGATGCCCGCGACCTGCACAGCGCCATGTCGCTGGCGGTGGAACATGCGCGCGAGGAAAAGAACCTGCAGATCAGCGAATATCGGCTGGCCGGTTTCAGCCTCGGAGCCCTGAATGCCGCCTTTGTCGCCCACCTGGACCAGGACCTGCAGCAGTTCAACTTCAGCCGCACCCTGCTGCTCAACCCTCCGGTGGACCTGTACACCTCGATCAAACGGCTGGACGCACTGGCCCGCACCCAGATCGATGGTGTCAGCGGGGGTGACAGTTTCTACGAGCATATCTTCCAGAAACTGGCACGTTACTTCGAGGAAAGTGGCGGCACCGATGTGGAGTCCGGGCTGTTCTACGGCATTCAGAGCTCGGACAGCGCCCTGACCGATGCGGAGCTGGCCACCTTGATCGGCGCAGTCTTCCGCTTTGCCGCCGCCGACCTGAACTTCATGGCGGACCTGATCACCCACGGCGGCCGCTATGCCCCTGCCGGTGAAACACTCAAGGTCAGTACCTCGCTGACCCCCTACCTGCGCCGGGCACTGTTCTGCGACTTCAGCTGCTACCTGGAAACCCAGCTCTGGCCGGCCTGGAGCAGCCGCAATGAAGGCAAGGGCATCGAGGCCATGGCCTGGGAGACCAGCCTCTACAGTATCGAACCCTTCCTGCGCAACAACCCGGATATCGCCGCCCTGACCAATGCAGACGATTTCATCCTCAGCGGCGACAACTACCGTTTCATTGCCGACACCTTCGGTGAGCGCGCCTTTCTCTACCCACACGGTGGGCACGGCGGCAACCTGCAATACCTGGACACGGTCAAGCAGATACTCGCGTTCATGGAGGGCGACAATGATGAATAGGCTCCCGCTTTCGGCGGCCTTGCTCGCCGCCCTGACCCTGGGTGCCATCAGCCTGTCTGCGGCTGATGAGATACCGCCGTACCACGACCCGCTGAGCGCACTGACCATCGACACCGAAGGCGGTAACTACCAGTTCGAGCGCTCCAGTCTGGATGCCCTGAAGATTCACGATCCGATCGAGGGCTTCAACCGACGCATGTACCGCTTCAACGGCCAGTTTGACGAGTATGTGTACCTGCCGACAGTACATGCCTACAAAACGGTCACGCCGAAGCTTGTCCGCACCGGGGTCTCCAACGTCTTTGCCAACCTGGCCGACGTGCCCAACCTGGCCAACAGCCTGGCCCAGGGCAAACTGCAGAAGAGCGGCCGCACCACCGCCCGGCTGCTGTTCAACACCACCCTGGGCGTACTCGGCATCTTCGACGTGGCCAAGGCCATGGGTCTGCCCCAGGAAGCGGAGGACTTCGGCCAGACGCTGGGCCACTACGGCGTGCCCACCGGCCCCTACCTGGTCCTGCCCCTGCTCGGCCCCTCGACCCTGCGCGACACCACCGGGCGGGCCATTGACTGGTCAATCGAAGACGCCGCCGCCTACCTCGACAACCGCAGCTACATGAACGACAACCCCTGGAGCTACGGCCTGTTCGCCATCAACCTGCGCTACATCAACGGCTTCCGCTACGGCTCACTGGACAGCCCGTTCGAGTATGACCAGGTGCGCTATCTGTACATCAAGCTGCGGGAGTTGCAGATACAGCAGTAGTGGGAACAACCCCGCGACCTGCTCCTGCTCCTGGGACGGACGAGCACCAGCTCGTCCACGGTGTGGCGGGAGATTCCGCTCATCGAGCTGGTGCTCGACGTTCCCGGGGGTGTAGCGCCTCCGCGCTACGCCTGAGCCCATCTCTCACACCCTAAAAATAATGTGCTCTTCCCAGTCCTCATCCGCCACGCTGCCTTCGGCCAGCATCTTCCCCGCCTGGGAGATGCCGCTGTGGTGCACCATCTGCGGGTCACCGCAGACCAGGTGATGCCAGGGCGGCAGGTCTTCCCCTTCGGCCACCAGCCGGTAAGCGCAGGTCGGCGGCAGCCAGGCAAATTCGGCGGCGGTGGCCGGGGTCAGTTGTACGCAGTCGGGGACATGCCTGCGGCGATTGGGGTAGTCACTGCAGCGACAGGTCTTGAGATCCAGCAGTTTGCAGGCAATCCGGGTGTAGTAGATGGAACTGGGGTCGTCCTCGTCCTCCAGCTTCTGCAGACAGCACAGCCCACAGCCGTCGCACAGCGACTCCCATTCCTGGCGATCCATCTGTTCCAGCGTCTTGCGCTTCCAGAACGCGGTCACTATCTGCGCCATGTCAGCCCTCCTCCCCCAGCACGTCAGCCAGCCAGTCGAGCAGCTCTCCCAGCCCGAACGGCCAGTCCAGTTCAGCCCCGGTATCGTCACGGCGCAGCACCGGAATACGCAGCTCGTAGCGCTGCATCAGCGCCGGATCCTCGGTGATATCCACCTGCTGCACATGAACGCCGTTGCCTTCCAGCGGGCGGGTCAGGTGCAGGCACTCCTCGCACAGGTGGCAGGCAGTGGTTCCAAACAGGGTCAGGGCTATGCTCATGGGCGTTCCAGTACGGGCAGACAGATGCAAGGCCGCCATTCTACCCGGTTGCCCCGCACGCCACACCCTTGGCAGCCCGGCGGCATTACCACATACTCGATGCATACCGGATCGGAGGAAAAAATGGATTGGGAAACACTGCTCTGCCGCGAACGCCTCGGCAAACCCGTAGCCAGTTCCGAGGAGCTGGGCCGCACGCCCTTTCACAAGGACCATGACCGCGTCATCTTCTCCGGCGCCTTCCGCCGACTGGGCAAGAAAACCCAGGTTCACCCTGTCTCCAGCAACGACCATATCCACACCCGCCTGACCCACAGTCTGGAGGTCAGCTGCGTGGGCCGCTCGCTGGGCATGCGTGTGGGCGAGATGCTGCGTGACGAGCTGCCCGACTGGTGCGCCCCAGCGGATCTGGGCGTGATCATCCAGGCCGCCTGCCTGGCCCACGACATCGGCAACCCGCCCTATGGCCATTCCGGCGAGGATGCCATCCGCCACTGGTTCCACAAGGCTGCGGCCCAGGGCTGGCTGGACGACATGACCGAGGACCAGCAACAGGATTTTCTCAATTTCGAGGGTAACGCCCAGGGCTTCCGGGTGCTGACTCAACTGGAATACCACCAGTTCGACGGCGGCATGCGCCTTACCTACGCCACCCTCGGTGCCTTCCTCAAGTACCCCTGGACATCCGCGCAGGCGGACGATGCAGGCTACAAGAAACACAAGTTCGGCTGCTATCAGGGCGAATACCCCGCCCTGCTGCAGATCACCGACAAGCTTGGCCTGCCGCAGCTGAGCGACGGACACTGGGCACGCAGCCCGCTGGTGTATCTGGTGGAGGCGGCGGATGACATCTGTTACGCGCTGATCGACCTAGAAGACGGTCTGGAGATGGAACTGCTGCGCTACGAGGAAGTGGAAAGCCTGCTGCTGGATCTGGTCGGCGACGACCTGCCGGAAACCTACCGCCTGCTCGGTCCGCAGGACTCCACCCGGCGCAAGCTGGCGATCCTGCGTGGCAAGGCCATCGAACACCTGGTCAATGCCGCCGCTGAAACCTTTATCGCCCAGCAACAGCCGCTGCTGGCCGGCACCCTGTCGGGCGATCTGGTCAGCCACATGCCCGATGCCGCCCGGCGCTGCGTACAGAACGCCAAGCGCATGGCCCGGGAGCGCATCTTCCAGGACAAGCGCAAGACCCTGCACGAGATAGGCGCCTACAGCACCCTGGAAACCCTGCTCGAAGCCTTCTGCGGCGCGGTCAATGAACAGCAGTCAGGACACAACCTGAGCTTCAAGCACAGACGCATCCTCGACCTGCTGGGCAACAACGCCCCCAAACCGGACTGGAACAGGTATTCAAGCTATATGCGGGTGATCGACTTCATCGCCGGGATGACCGATCTGTATGCGGCGGATATGGCAGCGCAGATACGCGGAATACATCCGGCGAGGTGATATATGGCGACTACCGAGGTGCTTGCAGCACCTTGTGTCGAGATGGAACTCGACACTCCATCGGCGCTGGAGCCGGTACTTGAATGGAGGGCCGAGTTCCATCTCGGCTACCAGGGTGCTTCCTGGGAACGTCGAGCACCAGCTCGATGGGCGAACTGGCGGGAAAGACTCTTCCTTCCACCAGCTCCGCTGGACGAGCTGGTGCTCGTCCCTCCCAGAGACAGCCCTGAACTACCTCAATCCCCCCGACTGGGCGACAACAGCTCGATCTTGTAACCATCCGGATCTTCGACAAAGGCCAGGATGCTGGAACCATGCATCATCGGCCCCGCCTCACGCACCACCTTGCCACCGGCAGCCTTGATCTGCTCGCAGGCCTTGTACACATCGTTGACCTCGATGGCGATATGGCCGTAACCATTGCCCAGGTCATAGCTGGGGGTGTCCCAGTTGTGGGTCAGCTCCAGTACCGAGTTTTCCGCTTCGTTACCGTAACCGACAAAGGCCAGGGTAAAACGTCCGTCCGGATAATCCTTGCGACGCAGCAGGGTCATGCCCAGCACTTCGGTGTAGAAGGCAATGGATTTCTCCAGGTCGCCTACACGCAACATGGTATGCAGAATACGCATGGTTATTCTCCTCAGGAATTCAAATCTACGAATCAGGCTGGCGAGCGACAGGGCTGGCTGGGTGCAAGCCCCATGGATTGCCACGTCGCTACGCTCCTCGCAATGACGGAGAGAGATGAGACACACCACTCAGACCACCATCCTCCACGCCGTCATTGCGAGCGAAGCGCGGCAATCCAGTGCGTGCCGGAGACTCCGAGCCCATGGATTGCCAAGGTATTACAGCAGCTTGCGGCCCTTGTTGGCAGCAATGCGCAGACGCAGCGCGTTCAGCTTGATGAAGCCCGCCGCATCGGCCTGGTCATAAGCACCGGCGTCGTCCTCAAAGGTAGCGATGTTCTCGTCAAACAGCGAGTCGTCGGACTTGCGGCCAACCACCATGACGTTACCCTTGTACAACTTCAGACGCACCACGCCATTCACGTTCAGCTGGGAAGCATCGATCATCTGCTGCAGCATCACGCGCTCCGGGCTCCACCAGAAGCCGTTGTAGATCAGCTCGGCGTATTTGGGCATCAGGCTGTCCTTCAGGTGAGCTACCTCACGGTCCAGAGTGATGGACTCGATGGCGCGGTGCCCCTTGAGCATGATGGTACCGCCGGGAGTTTCATAGCAGCCACGGGCCTTCATGCCAACGAAGCGGTTTTCGACAATATCGATACGGCCGATACCGTTATCACCACCCACCTTGTTCAGATGCGCCAGCACGGTTGCCGGGCTCATTTCCTGACCATCGATGGCAACAATATCGCCCTTGCGATAGGTCAGCTCGATATACGTAGGTACATCCGGTGCCTTCTCGGGGGATACACTCCAGCGCCACATCTCCTCTTCGTGCTCCTCCCAGGTCGACTCCAGCACGCCACCTTCATAGGA
>JAAYHO010000133.1 GCA_012735335.1 Gammaproteobacteria bacterium | reverse complement strand
GTCTACAAGATTGAGGCAGGCACCCTGTACGTCCTCGACAAGCACGACGAGCACCTGCTGCGCGGCGGCACCGAGGACATGAAAATGGCCTGCGTATTCAACCCACCGCTGACCGGCCGTGAAGTACATGATGAGAATGGCGTTTACCCCGCCGATCTCAGCTGAGTATTCCACTCACAGGAGGAAAAATGTCTAACGTGCAAGCTGACCTTTACCCGTCACGCCAGCACAACCATCCAAGCTGGCAGGAACGACTGGATCCCATCGCCTGGCACTCGGATGCACATAGCGCCCCCCTGAGTTCCGAGCAACTGTCGCGCTTCGAGCGCGACGGTTTCCTGGTCCTCGACAATGTCTTCAGCGCCGATGAGGTCCAGCTGTTCAAAGCCGAACTGGCGCGCATGAGCCACGACCCCGAGGTATTGCAGTCGCCCACCGCCATCCGCGAGCCGGACAGCGGCGCCCTGCGCTCGGTATTTGCCATCCACCGCAGCAACGAGCTGTTTGCCCGGGTCGCCAGCGATGAGCGAACCGCCGGCATCATCCGCTACCTGCTCGGTGGTGACATCTACGTGCACCAGTCCCGCCTGAACCTCAAGCCCGGTTTCAAGGGCAAGGAATTCTACTGGCACTCGGATTTCGAGACCTGGCACACCGAGGATGGCCTGCCGCGCATGCGCACCATCAGCTGCTCGATCCTGCTGACCGACAACCACCCCTGGAATGGCCCGCTGATGCTGATCCCCGGCTCCCACCGGCATTACATCAGTTGCGTGGGTGCGACACCGGAAAATCATTATCAGCAATCCCTGCGCCGTCAGGAGTTCGGCATTCCGGACGAGGACAGCCTGCGCCGACTGGTTGACCGCTACGGCATCCAGCAGGCCACCGGCCCGGCGGGCAGCGTGGTGCTGTTTGACTGCAACACCCTGCACGGCTCCGGCAGCAACATCGCGCCCAGCCCGCGCAGCAACCTGTTCTTTGTCTACAACCACATGGACAACCAGCCCGCCCAACCCTTCGATGGCATGCCGCCACGCCCGGAATTCGTGGCCGAACGCGGTCCGGTCGAAGCTCTGGACATCGGCCCGCAGGTCTACCGCGCCCCTCACTGACATTCACCGGACGAAAGAAACAAAACCATGCATACAGTAGAAAAGATCGGCGGCACATCAATGAGCCGCTTCGACGAAGTATTGAATACCATCTTCACCGGCCAGCGCCGTAACAGCGAACTGTACAACCGTATTTTCGTGGTCTCCGCCTACGGCGGCATGACCAACCTGCTGCTGGAACACAAGAAGAGCGGCGAGCCCGGCGTCTATGCGCGCTTTGCCGATGCCGAAAGCGAAGACGCCTGGCTGGATGTACTGGAGCAGGTGCGCAGCGCCATGCTGGCCAAGAATGCCGAGCTGTTCAGCGCCGACTACGAGCGCCGCGCCGCCGACCGCTTCATCAGCGGCCGCATCGACGACGCCCGCGAATGCATGCGCAACCTGCGCCAGCTGTGCTCCTACGGCCACTTCCAGCTCGGCGAACACCTGATGAAGGTACGGGAAATGCTCGCCTCGCTGGGCGAAGCCCACAGCGCCTTCAACACCGTACTGGCGCTGAAGAAGGAAGGCATCAATGCCCGCCTGGTCGACCTGACCGGCTGGGACCTGCAAGAGCCGAAGAACTTCCGCGACATGATCAAGGACAGCTTCGCCGGCATCGACTTCAGCAAGGAGCTGGTGGTCAGCACCGGTTACACCCACTGCAGCGAAGGTCTGATGAACACCTTCGACCGGGGCTACAGCGAGATCAGCTTCGCCGAGATTGCCGCCGCCACCGGAGCCCGCGAAGCCATCATCCACAAGGAATACCACCTCTCCAGCGCCGATCCGAATCAGGTCGGCGTGGACAAGGTGGTCACCATCGGCCGCACCAACTACGACGTCGCCGACCAGCTGTCCAACCTGGGCATGGAAGCCATCCACCCCCGCGCCGCCCGCACCCTGCGCCGGGCCGGTATCCAACTGCGCATCAAGAACGCCTTCGAACCGGATCACGGCGGCACCACCATCAGCCAGAACTACTGCAGCGAAAAGCCCTGCGTGGAAATCATCGCCGGGCGCAAGGATGTATTCGGGCTGGAGGTATTCGATCAGGAAATGCTCGGCGACGTCGGTTACGACATCGAAATCACCCGCATCCTCAAGCAGCTCAAGTTGTATGTGGTGAACTAGGACTCCGACGCCAACAGCATCACCTACTACACCGCCGGCTCACGCAAGGCCCTGACCCGCGCCATCCGCCTGATCAAGGAGCGCTACCCGATGGCCGAAGTGCACCTGCACAACATCGCCATCGTCTCGGCCATCGGCTCCGACCTCAAGGTCAAGGGCATCCTCGCCCGCACCGTGGCGGCGCTGGCCGAGGCTGGCATCAGCATCCAGGCCATCCACCAGTCGATCCGCCAGGTGGAAATGCAGTGCATCATCGATGAAGCTGACTATGATGCAGCGGTAGTGGCGCTGCACCGGGCGCTGATCGAGCCGGAGAATCATGGGGATGTGATAGCGGTGGCGTCCTGAGGGCTGGGCAGAGGGGGAGCAGCTCCTACTCCCCCAACAAAAACCCCTTCACCCTCTCCCCCGCCAACCGCGCATCCTCCTGCATGAAACAATGCCCCCCCGGCAACCTCTCCACTGTCACCTGACGGTTGCGAGCAGCCAGCCGGGTGGCCGATTGGTGGACGAAGGGGTAGGTGTCTGTCCCATGGATCAGGCGCACCGGGGTCTGGATCTGCAGCAACGAGCGCCACAAGCCCCGGGGACGGGATTCGAAGATTTCCGCTTCGCGCTCGGGCTGGCATTTGAGTACCACCCCCTGCCCCGGCTCCTCGCGCAGGGCATGCTCGATATGGGCGCGCAGGGCGTCATCCTGCCAACCACGGAAGATGCCCCGGCCATGCAGTCTGGCAAAGGCCTCCTCCCGGTCAGGCCACTGGGTCCGCCGCCTGCGCGCGCCCTCGGCCATGGGATTTCTGATCAGTCCGCCAAACAGATTGAGCAGCAGAATCTGCGCGGGTGGGAACAGCACCGGGTCCATCAGCACTGCCCGCTGGAACAGCGCCGGATGGGCAGCCAGAATCAGGCTGGTCAGCACCCCACCGAAACTGTGGCCGCAGGCGTAACGGGGTACCTTGCCGAATATTGCACAACCGGCGACAAAGGCCTCCACCGCCAGCTCGGCATTCAGATTCCAGCCCTTGAATGGACCGCCGTGGTCGCTGTCGCCGTGGCCCTGCATATCACACAGCCACAGATCGAAATCCTCGGCCAGCAGGGAGAGCATGGGTTCGTAGGTACGGGTGCAGAAACCATTGCCATGGATGAAGTGCAGCAAGGGCTTGCCGCTGGGCTGTGAATGCCAGCCGCGCAGGGTGAATCCGGCCGAGCAGTCATGCGACCAGGGTAACAACGTCATGCCAACCTCCCCAGAACAGAAGGCCCCAGTCTATTACGCCCGCGCCACGCTGTCAGGCGCGGTCGGGCGTTATCAGGCAGATGGATGATGCGGCAATGGCTGACGGTGGGTCAGCGCAGGATGTAATCGACGCTGGTCACCACCCGCACCTTCTTGGTCTCGGGGGTGTACTGATCCACATCCTCGATACTGAAATAACCCTGGCTGGCCCGGCGGATACTGCCCACCTCGGCCCCGGCGTCCCGGGCAAACTGATCCGCCGCCGCCCGCGCTTCGCGGGTGGCCTCGGCAATCATGTCCGGCTTGATGCTGTTGAGCTGGGTAAACAGGAACTGCGGCTGGTGCTCGTAGCTCTGGGTCAGCGCCACCCCGGACTTGACCAGCTCACCGACGCTCTGCATGCCCTGCTTGACCCGCTGGATATCCCCGGTGCGCACAAGCACCGTGACCTCGGCGCGGTAGCGCTGCGGCGGCGGGTTGGAGCCGTACAGATTGGCGTGCTGGTCGGTGATCTTGGGCATGGACAGCTGCAGCTCGGCCTCGGCAAAGCCCTTGAGCAGCAGGTAGGAACGGATCAGGTCCTGCTGCTGTTCGATATCGCCCTGCAGCACATCCAGACTGTTACCCATGACGGTGAAGTTGATCGGCCACAACGCCAGATCCGCCTGCACCTCACGCTCGGCCAGCCCCTTGACGCTGACCACCCGATCGGAATCACGGAACTGCAGCAGCCCGGTCTTGATGCTGACCGCCATAAAGGCCAGCGCCAGAGCCAGCAGCGCGGCGGCGATTACTGCAAACAGGGAAATGCGGGTGCTGTTGGTCATGCCTGTCCTTCCTTTTCTGCCTGATGCCATTTATAGCTGAAAGCGTGGGTACCGGATACTCCGAGCCCCATGGATTGCCACGTCGCTGCGCTCCTCGCAATGACGTTGGCGGCTGGGCGGCGTTGTGGAGTACCGTACTCCCCACCCTCGCCATACCCTACCCCGTCATTGCGAACGAAGCGCGGCAATCCAGTGCGTGCCGGAGACTCCGATGCCCTGGATTGCCACGTCGCTGCGCTCCTCGCAATGACGCTGGGGGCTGGGCGGCGTTGTGGAGTACCGTACTCCCCACCCTCGCCATACCCTAGCCCGTCATTGCGAACGAAGCGCGGCAATCCAGTGCGTGCCGGAGACTCCGAGGCCCATGGATTACCACGTCGCTGCACTCCTCGCAATGACGTTGGGGGCTGAGCGGCGTCAGGGGTACCGTACTCCCTACCCTCGCCATACCCTACCCCGTCATTGCGAGCGAAGCGCGGCAATCCAGTGCGTGCCGGACACGCCGAGCCCCTGGATTGCCACGTCGCTGCGCTCCTCGCAATGACGCTGGAGCTGGGCGGCGTCGGGGGTTACTCATCCCGCCGCAGATCATCCGGTATCGGCGGCTCCGGCATAGGGCCGGGGCGTTGGCCTTTGCCTTGCTGGTACTGGCGGATCTGGTACACGTAGGCCAGCACCTGGGCCACAGCCAGGTAGAGACCGGCGGGGATCGGGTGTTCCAGCTCGGTACTGTAGTACACCGCCCGGGCCAGTGGTGGGGACTCCAGCACTATCACGTCGTGCTCGGTCGCTACTTCACGGATCTTCTGCGCCAGGAAATCGGCCCCCTTGGCGATCACCACCGGGGCGCCGGACGCTACCGGGTCGTACTTGAGGGCCACGGCATAGTGCGTCGGGTTGGTGATGACCACGTCGGCCTTGGGCACTTCGCCCATCATGCGCCGCTCGGCCATCTCGCGCTGCAACTGGCGTACCCGGGATTTCACCTCGGGCTTGCCTTCGCTGTCCTTGTACTCGTCCCGCACCTCCTGCTTGGTCATGCGGGTCTTTTTCTTGTTGTCCCAGATCTGGAACGGCACATCCACCGCCGCAATCAGGATCAGCGCGCAGGCCAGCAGTACCAGCGAGCTGCTCAGCACCCAGGCGCTGTGGGCGATGGCGGTGGGCAGAGGCTCGTTGCCCAGTGCCAGCAAGTCGTCGGTACGCATGTTCAACACCACCAGCGCCATGGCCAGCACCACCAGAAACTTGGCCAGCGCCTTGAGCAACTCAACCAGCGCCTTGAGCGAGAACATGCGCTTGAGTCCGGCCAGTGGGTTGAGCCCCTCCCCCTTGGGCGCCAGCAGCTTGGCGCTGAACAGCCAGCCGCCGAGCATCACCGGACCGACCAGCGCGGCCACCAGCAGCATCAGCAGAAACGGCGCCAGCCCACCGAAGCCGTGGCTGATGGAGGCGAACAGATGCATGCCCATGCTGTCAGTGTTGTACAGCGCCTCGCGCTGGATGGAGAAGTTGAATACCATCAGATCCATCAGCCGCTGGGCCATCTGCGGGCCGAGCATCAGCAGGCCGATGGCCGCGACCATCACCACCGCCAGGGTGTTCAACTCGCGGGAACGGGCAACCTGGCCCTTCTCCTTGGACTCTTTCTGGCGTTTCGCCGTGGGTTCTTCTGTGCGTTCCTGACCGCTGTCTTCCGCCATCAGCGCGCCCCCACCATTTCCCGCAGCCAGATCAGCACGTCGGAGACCAGCATATGATATTGCCCGGCGGTATTACCGAGCAGCACCCAGAGAATGAACAGACCGAACACCAGAGTCAGCGGAAAGCCCACCGAGAAGATATTGAGCTGCGGCGCGGCGCGCATCATCACACCGAACGACAGGTTGACGATCAGCAGCGCGGTAATCGCCGGCAGGCCGATCAGCAGGGCCGAGGCCATGACCCAGGAAAAGCGCAGCACCAGGGTCTGGAAGTCCGCCGCCTGCAACGTCTGGCCGATCGGCAGGGTGGTAAAGCTTTCCACCAGCACCTCGATCACCACCAGGTGTCCGTTCAGTGCCAGAAACAGCAGGGTCACCAGCATGGTGAACACCT
>JAAYHO010000132.1 GCA_012735335.1 Gammaproteobacteria bacterium | reverse complement strand
GCTGTCTGACATGGGATCGGCCTTGATGAATGTCTGGAAGAAATGCGCCGCTGGCGTGTTGCTGCTGGTGCTGGCACTGCCCGCATGGGCGCAGAATATTCTGTTGGTCGGCGATAGTATCAGCGCCGCCTTCGGTCTGGAAATCCAGCAGGGCTGGGTCACGCTGCTGCAACAGCGGTTGCAGCAGCAGGGTTACCCGCACCGGGTGGTCAACGCCTCGGTCAGTGGGGATACCACCGCAGGCGGTCTGGCCCGGCTGCCTGCGCTGCTCAGCGAGCACCAGCCGCAGTTGGTGGTGATCGAGCTGGGCGGCAATGATGGCCTGCGGGCGCTGCCGCTGGGCAATATGCAACAGAATCTTTCCGCAATGGTCGAGCAGGCGCAAACCGCCGGTGCTCAGGTGATCGTACTGGGCATGCGCATCCCGCCGAACTATGGCCCGCGTTATACCCATGCCTTTGAACAGGTGTTCCGGGATGTGGCGCAGCAGCACGATGTGGCGCTGCTGCCGTTCCTGCTGGAAGGGGTGGGCGGGGTGGAAGGCATGATGCAGAACGACGGTGTGCACCCAACCGCTGCAGCCCAGCCACTTTTACTGGATAATGCCTGGCCTCTCGTCCAGCAGTGGCTGGACAGTGGATATTCGAAGACGGATTGAGGAGCAGGTTGGGTGACAGTGTCCTGGATGGCCAAGCGCTGGTGTGTAGTGGAACAGGACGAGCAACAGGACCTGTTTGTGAAGGATCCCTGGCATATGCACCTGGTGGATATCAATCTGCGTCTGGATGCGCCGCTGGAGCGCTCCCTGTGCGGCGACCTGCTGCCTTCGCAGCCGGTCTACCGGGAGTTGCAGCGGCCGCTGCTGAAAAGCCTGTGCCCGCAATGCATGGATACCGCCCGCACCCTGCGTGAAGCCGGACGCCGGGTCAGCAGTCGCCGGGGAACTGTGCTGGCTGCCGGGAATCAACAGTTTGATTTGTATGCCTGATGCCAGAAGGAGCACGCAGTGAGATTCCTTGCCGGATTATTGCTGGGTATCGGTTTGCTGAGCGCGGCCTCTGCGCAGGCCGCGGACTACCCTCTGCTTCCTGACCAACAGCTGGTTGGCGTGGTTGATCGGCTGCAGGCGCGGTATGAGGATACTCTGGCGGATCTGGCCGATGCCTATGGTTTCGGCTTCAACGAGATGCAGGCGGCCAACCCCGGGGTGGATGCCTGGCTGCCGGGGGAGGGCACGCTGATCCGCTTGCCGGGCCAGCACGTACTGCCGGATGGGCCGCGTTCGGGCATTGTCATCAATCTGCCGGAATACCGCATGTACTTCTATCCCGATGGTGATGAGCGGGTCAGCACCTGGCCGGTGGGGATCGGCCGTGAGGGCTGGTCATCACCGATCGGCCAGACCCGGGTGCTGCGCAAGGAGGCCAATCCATCCTGGTATCCGCCCCAGTCCATTCGCGAGGAACATGCCGCTGCCGGTGATCCCTTGCCCTCGGTTGTCCCGCCGGGGCCGGACAACCCCATGGGCCCGTTCAAGATGAATCTGGCCATGAGCGGCTATGTGATTCACGGTACCAACAAGTCCTTCGGCATCGGCATGCGCGTCAGCCATGGTTGCTTCCGGATGAACAATCAGGACGTTACCGAGCTGTTTCCGCAGGTGCCGGTGGGTACGCCAGTGACCATCGTCAATCAGCCCTACAAGCTGGGGGTGAGTAACGGCAGGCTGTATCTGGAAGTGCACACGCCGCTGGATGAGCACGGTCTGCCCTCGGTACTGGACAAGCAGGCGGCGATTCAGCAGTTGCTGCAGGAGCGTCGTGAACTGGTCGGCGGCTTCCGTCTGGACTGGCAGAAGATCCGCGATCTGGTGTTTGCCGAGGAAGGCGTCCCCGGGGTAATCGGCGAGCCCTACGGCTCGATCTAGACTCCGGCGCGCTCCCCCGGAACAGCCCGGGGGAGCGGCGGAGCATTCAGGCGCTTACTTGCGGCTGGCGCGCTCGAGCATGCGCAGGGCGCGCTCGTTGGCTTCGTCAGCGGTCTGCTGGGCACGCTGGGCGGCAGCCAGGGCGTCCTGAGCCTTCTGGTTGGCCTCGTCAGCGGTCTGCTGGGCGCGGGCGGTGGCGTTTTCGTTGGCGGACAGGCGGCTGGTCACTTCCTCATGGTGCTGGTTGCCAGCGCAACCTGCCAGCAGCAGGGCGGCCAACGGAAGAGCAGACAGTTTCAACAGGGTTTTCATCTCGATACTCCTTCATGTTCACAAGACAGGTTTGACCCGGCAGGGTCTGATTCATTGGCATCCCGCCGCAGGTGCTGCATGGCACAACGCCAACCAAGCTATTATGGCAGCTTTCTGATGGACGGATATTGACAATAGTCATCAGCACAGTGACCTCGCAAGCACCGGGTTGGTTCCACCGGAAAGCCGGATATTCACCAATCAGGGACCGCTCGGCATGATAGGCTTGCCGGGCGGAATCTTCCGGCCCCGGCGCAGGTCAACAGTGTTCCGCCCGTTCCATACAGCAGAGGAGGTCGGTGATGGGTTCAGAAGTGGTAGTGCAGCATGATATTGAAGGCCGGATGTTCTACATCGATGACGAGGTCGGGCGCGCTTACCTGACCTATATGGATCTGGGCAAGCAGACCATCGATATCTATCGCACCTTCGTGCCGGATGAGCTGCGCGGACGCGGCCTGGCGGCGCTGCTGGCCGCAGAGGCGTTGAAGTATGCGTCGGAGCAGGGGCTGAAGATCATTGCCTCCTGTTCCTATATGGAGCGCTTTATGGCGCGGCAGGGGCACGCGGAGTAACTGGCTGGCTGCGGCCTCCCCGGGAACGTCGAGCACCAGCTCGATGAGGGGAGCCAGCCGGACACCTGTGCGTGCCGACGAGCTCCTGGACGAGCTGGTGCTCGTCCCTCCCGGGAGCTCTCAGCCGCTCACTCCGATCAACTGCGCTTGCGCTGCGGGAGCACATCCTTGATCTTGGCGTGCATGCTGCGCACGGCCTTGACCGTGGTATCCCAGTCGATGCAG
>JAAYHO010000013.1 GCA_012735335.1 Gammaproteobacteria bacterium | reverse complement strand
ATGCTCGAACGGGCCGAATCCCAGCTCAACCTGGCCGGAATCTATCAGTTGACCGGACGGCAGGCGGATGTCGAGCCGGCACTGCAACAGGCACTGCATCTGGACCCGGCCTTCCACCCCGCACGGATCATGCTGGCGCAATGGCGTGAGCAGGCTGTCGGCAATCCCGAGGCAGCCCTGAGTCTGCTGCGCGGCAGTATCGAACAGTATCCCCGGGAACCCTCACTGCAGCATGCCTATGGCCTGGCGCTGATACGCCAGCGCCAATACGGGCAAGCCCTGCAGGCGCTGCAGCGTGCCCATGAGCTGGCTCCGGAGCAGGCTGAATACGGTTATGTGCTAGCCGTTGCCCTGCATGGCAGCGGTCAGGTGGAGGCCGCGCTGGAGCTCTTGCGTAACCAGCTGCAGGCGCAGCCGACCGACCGCAGAACACGACAGGCCTTGATCAGCTATCTGCGTTCCGCAGGTAATCAAGAGCAGGCAGACTCCCTGTTGGCGGAGCTGGCTGCACAAAACCCGGGTGACCCGCTGCTGCGACGGTAGGGCCAATGCCCGATAAAAAAAGCAAGAGAGGGATATGCCATGCAGTTCAAACTCTTAGGCCAAGGTGTGTTGCTGGTTGCTTCCATGTCGCTGGCATCCTGCTGGCTCGACAGTGGCAGCAGTTCTTCATCATCCAATGATCCGCCACCAAGCGATCAGCCGCCGAATATCCTGTTCGTCATCATGGAAGACGTCGGTATCGATCAGATGGAATCCTTCGGTTACGGCGGCGCCGATATCGCCGGGCCGCCAGCGGTACCCTCCATCGATGCCCTGGCTGATAGCGGCATCCGTTTCCGTAATACCTGGGCCATGCCTGAATGTTCGCCGAGCCGGGCGACCTTCATGACCGGGCTCTACCCGATGCGGACCAACGTCCTGCAGGCGATCGGGCCAGACGATCTGGCCAACTCCCATGTGTCGCCCTTCACCATGACCGTGCCCAAAGTGTTGGCCGCCGCAGGTTATGAGAGCGGCATGTTCGGTAAGTACCATATGGGCGGGCCGGAGAACAACCCGGCGGGCAACGCTGCCCCTGCGGCTCTGGGCTGGGAGTATTTCTACGGATGGGGTGGCTTGCCCGCATCGATTGATACCACCGCAGGTGGAGTTGCTCCTGAAGGTGTCAGCTATTCCTGTGGCTTTGTGCCTGGAGCAGCTCATCCAGACGGTGCCCATGCCGGTGCCTGCTATATTCCTCAAACCGACAGTCGCGCCAGTTGTTCCGAGATGGCCGGGGAGCTGGGTGGCGATCCGGCCGGTTTGCAGTGCCTTACTCAGGGCGGCGTGTTGGTGCCGGGGCAGGCTTGTCTGGCTGACGAAGTGGAGCTGAGCGCGCTGGACGGCCTGGTGAACTTCGAGATAGAGAATGCCCACTATGTTTCCAAACTGCTGATCAACTGGGACGGTGAGGTGGAGGATGTCAGTCTGACTGACCCACGCTCGCGCGGCTATCGAGCCACGATTGAAGTCGATTCCGCGATTGACTGGATCAACAGCCGTAGTGACGACACACCGTGGATGGCGACCGTCAGCTTCAGTTCAGCCCATACGCCGTTGCAACATCCGCCAAGAGACCTGGTGCCTTCCGGTGCCGCCAACTCGCTGGTGGCCAACTGTACCTCGGATGCGCCGCTCAATCAGAGAGGTATCACCGATGCGCTGATCGAGTCCCTGGACACCGAACTGGGACGACTGCTGGTGGAAACCGGCCTCGCCACCCGTACCAGTGATGGCGGCCTGAGCTACGATCCGCAAGCCAGCAACACCGTGGTTGTCGTGGTCGGGGATAACGGTTCCTTTGCACCTACAGTCAAGGCCGGCTTTGACCTGAGCCGCGCCAAGGGCTCGGCCTATCAGACCGGCGTCTGGGTCCCCCTGGTGGTATCGGGACCACTGGTCGAGCAGCCCGGCCGCAATGTCGAGCATATGGTCAATGCGGTTGACCTCTACCAGCTCTTTGCCGATATCGCCGGTGTGGACCTGGATCAGGTCGTGCCCGGTGGCACTGACGCCGAGGAGATGCTGTCCTATCTGAGCAACCCCGAGCGCGACAGTGTACGCGAAGTCAACTTCACCCATGGTGCGCTGAATATTCAGGCCAACGATGCGGTGAATGGCCCCTGTGTGTTCAATGAGAACTTCTGTTCCCATACGCCGATGTCCAAGCAGATCTGCTTCGATAACGGCGGTGTATGGTGGGGGCCAGGGGCGGATGTGGGCACCGAAGAGGGGGATCCTATCAAGGCTGTAGAGCATTGTTGGCAGGTCAATCAGACCCTCTTTGAAAATGGTCTCGACCAGATCACCATGGGGGCCACGGACTACATGGCCATACGCAACGATGAATACAAATTGGTGCGTAACGTAGCGTTGGATTACGATCCGTTGACGGATAGCGGCGTCCGCACAGAAACCGAAGAGTTCTATCGTATCGATCAGGCAGTGCCCGAGCCGAAGCTGGATCGTGAAGGCGAGGACATCCCGGAAACGGCTCGAACCGCTGTCGAAGAAGAGAACTACCAGCAACTGGTACATCAACTGGAGCTGCTGCTGAGTTCACACCAGGCCTGCCCGGGTGATGGCAACAGTGATGGGGTCGTTGATCAGGAAGACATCGACAACCACGCCCGGCTCAGCGCGGAGTGGGGCGAGTCAAGCACCTACGACTTCAACCACGATGGCCTGACCGATGCCCAGGATCTGGCTATCATTCAGGCCAATATGGGAGCCTGCCCGCAATAGCTGCACTTCACTGCACAGCCCCGGTCAGACTGGCCGGGGCTTGTGCTGTGCAGGCCTCTGGTGAGGATGGGGGATCTTTGTGCTCCATGGGGATTGATATGTACCGGCTTGTGCGAAATTTACTATATATGCTCGGCGTTCTGGCTGTGGCAGCTTGTAGCTCGTCGTCACCCGAGGATGCGCTGAATGAGGCAGCCGAGCGGCTGCAAGCCAGTCTTGAGAGCAGGCAGGCGGGGGCGGCTGCAAGGCAGCTGCATGATGATTTTCTTGCCCAGCAGCATTACAACCGGCAGGCGGCCCGTCAGCAGATGCTGGGGCTGTTCATGCGATATAAGAACGTCAATATCCTGGTGGTCAACCGCCAGTGCCAGTTGGATACCGGCTTCAACTACCGCGGCCAGTGCACCGCTCAGGTAGCAGTAACCGGCGCCCAGGGCCTGATCCCCGAGCGGTTGGAGTACTACCGGGTTAACAGTGTCTGGGAGCTGGAGGAGGGTGAGTGGTTATTGTATAGGCTGGACTGGGAATGAGCCGAGCCAGCCGGCGTAGCGCCCGAGGCTCGGATGCTACACCTTCAAGATCACGTCAGACGAAATACAGCGCCAGCGTCTCGGCGATATAAGCAGGTTTTTCCACCCCTTCGATTTCCAGTGTGGCACGGGATTTGACCAGCCACTGGCCGGGGTTCTTCTCGGTTACCTCCACCACGGTCAGCTGCATGCGCACCCGCGAGCCGACCCGAACCGGCTGGATGAAGCGTACGCTGTCCAGACCGTAGTTCACCGCCATCTTCAGACCTTCCGGGCGGATTGCTAGTCCGGCTGACAGGGCTGGGATCAGAGATAGTGACAGAAAGCCATGGGCAATGGTGCCGCCGAAGGGCGTCTGTTTGGCCTTTTCTTCATCAATATGGATGAACTGGTGGTCGCCGGTGCAATCGGCAAACTGGTTGACCCGATCCTGATCGATCAGCAGCCATTCGGAATGGCCCAGGTCCTTGCCGACAAAGGAAGGCAGCTCGGAAACGGTAACTGTGGTCATGACACTCTCCATGGTGATCTTGTTGTTGGCCCGAAAGTGGGAAAGCCGAGTCATGGTTGCAAGGGCGCCAGGCAGGGTCAATGGATGGGGGCTTTCATTGGTGTGCTGAATGCTGTAACCGTAGCTCAAGCTGGTCTGAAGCGCCGGGCTCCACCCCTGGGAGGGACGAGCACCAGCTCGTCCAGTGGGCTGGCAGGAAGTACGGTGTTATAGGCTGACTTCGCTCATCGAGCTGGTGCTCGACGTTCCCGGGACGTAGCGCGCTGTATCGAGATGGAACTCGATACTCCTGTTCAGCTGACTCCTATCAGCAGCAGGACACCGGCGAGCAAGGGCCAGCCTGGCAGCAATATCGACCAGGGGCGCAGCAGCGGTTGCAACGGCGCAGCCCGTTCCACCAGCCACAGGGCCAGCAGGGCTGCGCTGGCAGCCTGGAGAATGCTGGCCAGGACCACCGGCAGGGACAGTGGCAGGGTCAGCCAGGTGATGATCGGGACCGCGCACAGCGGGGCGGCGTAGAGTCCCCAGCTCAGGCGCAGCCAGAAGCTCTGCTGACGATTGCTCAGTACCACCACTGTCATCAGCATGTTCAGCACCAGTGCCAGATGGCTGGAGCCCGCTCCGGGCAGCAGGCCGACCGCCAGGCACAGCAGGCTGCTGGTGAGCAGTAACAGGAGATGCCAGCCGCGGCGCAGCAACAGCAGGGTGATGACGATCGGCAGGTAGCTCTGCAGCAGGAAGGCGTCGCCTGCCAGTGGTGCAAGGGGCGGTATCAGTGACCACTGGGCCTGGCTCAGCCAGCCATCCAGGGTGGCGTAGAGTACTCCGAGCCAGGGCGCGGCGCTGGTCAGCCCCAGTAGTGTGACCAGGCACAGCAGTGCAGCGGCCAGGCTGCTCCAGCGTTTCTGTGCGCGCAGCAGCAACAGCAGGATAAAGGCGAAGCCGGCCAGGCCGCCGACCAGCAGCAGTGCTTCGTTCCAGAAGGAGTCAGGCACCGGCCAGCGAGTGGCGCTGCCGGTGACAAAGCCCGGCAGGACATACACCGGGGCCCAGGCCAGTGCAGACAACACATTGACCAGCACGAAGCGCCACACGGGCATGTCGAACATGCCAGCGATCAACGGAATGATCGGGCGGATGGGGCCGATAAAGCGGCCCAGCACTATGCTGTAGGTGCCGTAGCGGCGGAAGAAGCTTTCGCCCCGGTCCAGCCAGTGCGGGTGGCGGGCGAACAGGCGCAGCTGGCGGATGTCTTGATGGAACCAGCGGCCCAGGGCAAAACTCAGCATGTCACCACAGACTGCGCCGGCAAAGGCCCAGCCGAGTGTGGCCAGCAGACTCAGACCGCCACCACCGGCCAGCGCGGCAGCGGCAAACAGCAGCAGTACCCCGGGTACCAGCAGTCCGGCTACGGCCAGCGATTCGACCATGGCAATCAGGAAAATCGCCAGTCCCAGCCAGCGGGTGTGGCTGGCCAGCCAGCTCAGCAGTTCACCGGTCAGCAGGTTTTCCATGCATCCGGTACCGGGTCGAGCAGACGGTAGTCACGGCCTTCCAGCCGGGTGCGACCCAGCGGATTGCGGGTGCAGAAGGGTGCGTAGGCCATATCCGCGAAACGGTAGGGCAGGTGCTCGTCCCGCCCCAGAGGTATCCCCAGTCGGGCGGTCTGGATGATCTGTTCCGGGCGGTAGCCGTCGTCGTCAATGATCAGTCGCTGCGGGTCCAGTTGCTGGGCATTCCATTCGGGAACCTTCAGATGCAGGGAGCGGCACAGCAGGGTCTGGCCATTGCACAGCCGTCGGGTGTCGCGCGGTTCGCCGTTGGCCGCCGGGTTGAGCTGGCGCATCAGTGCCAGGCTGTCCGGGCCGCTGATGGTATCCACCACCGGGTAACCGGACTTGATCAGCACACCGTCGCCTTCCCCGGCGGAGCTGATGTTCAACGAGTCGCCGCCCCGGGCGTAATACATGTACAGGGTACCCGCCGGCATGAACAGGGCGCGGCGCGACTGGGTATGTCCCAATGAGGAATGGCTGCCCTTTTCCTCGCGCTGGTAGGCTTCGGTCTCGATGATGCGCGCCGACAGCCACAGCCCCCGGTGATAATGGCGGATGACCTTGCCCAGCAGACGGGTGGCCAGCTCCCGGCTGTCATGCTCGAAGAAGCCCCGGTCCAGAGGCGTTGTAACAGACTTGAAAGGATTGGTAGCAGACATATCAGCGATGATAGCAGGTTCGCCCTGTCCAGCCCTCCGAGGGGCCGCTATAATGCGGGCTTTGTTGTCGCAGCAGGTTTGGTGAATGCAATGAGTGCTGATCAGGTACAGGAATACATGACCGGGCTGGGCCGTGAGGCTCGGGCCGCATCGCGTGTTATTGCACGGGCGGCCACAGCGGTCAAGAACAAGGCACTGCTGGCTACCGCCGAGGCTATCGAAGCGGCGGCGGACAGTCTGATCGCTGCCAATGCGCTGGATCTGCAGGCGGGCCGGGAGAACGGACTGGATGATGCCATGCTCGACCGTCTGGCGATTACCCCGGCGGGCCTGCAGGGCATGGTCGAGGGGCTGCGTCAGGTCGCGGCGCTGGCGGACCCGATTGGTGCCATCCGTGACATGAAATATCTGCCCTCCGGCATCCAGGTTGGGCGCATGCGCGTGCCGCTGGGCGTGATCGGCATCATCTACGAGTCGCGGCCCAACGTCACGGTCGAGGCGGCCAGCCTGTGTCTGAAGTCCGGCAATGCCTGCATTCTGCGCGGCGGCTCCGAATCCATCCACTCCAACCGGGCGATTGCCGAGTGCATCCGCCAGGGGCTGGATGCCGCCGGGCTGCCGCAGCAGGTGGTGCAGGTGGTGGAAACCACCGACCGCGCCGCGGTTGGCGCGCTGATCAGCATGCCGGAATACGTCGATGTGATAGTGCCCCGCGGCGGCAAGGGGCTGATCGAACGTATCAGCCGTGATGCCCGGGTGCCGGTGATCAAGCATCTGGACGGCATCTGCCACGTGTATGTGGATGATCGCGCCGATCTGGACAAGGCCGAAGCCATCACCCTGAACGCCAAGACCCACCGTTACGGTGTGTGCAACGCCATGGAAACCCTGCTGGTGCACCAGGCCATTGCTGCCGAGTTCCTGCCGCGCATGGCTGCGCTGTATGCGGACAAGGGTGTCGAGCTGCGTGGTTGTGACGCCACCCGGCGGATTCTGCCGCAGGCTCAGGCGGCCACCGAGGAAGACTGGGCGACCGAGTATCTGGCGCCGATCCTGTCGATTCGGGTGGTGGCGGATATGGACCAGGCGATGGACCATATCAATCAGTACAGCTCACAGCATACCGAGTCGATCGTGACCGAGGACTTTACCCGGGCCCGGCGTTTTCTGGCCGAGGTGGATTCCAGTTCGGTCATGGTCAACGCCTCGACCCGTTTCGCTGACGGTTTCGAGTACGGCCTGGGTGCCGAGATCGGTATCTCCACCGACAAGCTGCACGCGCGTGGCCCGGTTGGCCTGGAAGGGCTGACCAGTGAGAAATACGTTGTACATGGCGATGGGCACATCCGTCAGTGACACTGCGCGTCGGCATTCTGGGCGGTACCTTTGATCCGATTCACTTCGGACACCTGCGTAGCGCCGTCGAGGTTCGTGAATACCTGGCGCTGGATGAGCTGCGGCTGATCCCCAATGCCCAGCCGCCGCACCGGGACCGCCCGGGCGCGACGGCGCAACAGCGGCTGGAGATGGTCTGTCTGGCCACCGAGTCGGATGAGCAGTTGCTGGTGGATGACTGCGAACTGCGTCGGGAACGCCCGTCCTACACGGTGGAAACCCTGGAGGCGCTGCGCGCCGAACTCGGCAGCGAAGCAACCCTGTTCCTGATTGTCGGCTGGGATGCCTTTGCCGGACTGCCCGGCTGGCACCGCTGGGAGTCGCTGCTGACGCTGGCCAGCCTGGTGGTGTTGCAACGCCCGGAGCAGGACCACGAACTGCCGGAGGTGCTCAAGGACCTGCTGGCGGCGCGCAGTGTCGGCGACGCTTCGGCGCTGACCGCAACCCATGGCGAGATACTCTGCCTGGCACAGACGCCACTGGCGATTTCTGCCACCCATATTCGTTCACTGATTTCGGCAGGGCGCTCGCCGCGCTTTCTGTTACCCGATGCAGTGCTTGGTTATATTGAAACCCGGGGCCTCTATCAGGCCTCGAATTGAGGAAGTAGACACCATTATGCAGATTGATGATCTGATCAAGACCGTGGAAGACGCGCTGGCCGAACTCAAGGCCAAGGATGTGGTACGCATTGACGTGCGCGAGCTGACCGGGGTAACCGACTACATGATCATTGCCAGCGGCGGCTCCAACCGTCAGGTCGGCGCGCTGGCGGATAACGTCATCGAGAAGGTCAAGGACGGCGGCCTGCGTCCGCTGGGCGTGGAAGGCAAGGAGTCCGGCGAGTGGGTGCTGGTGGATCTGGGCGACATCGTCGTGCATATCATGCAGCCCGCTACCCGGCAGTTCTATGACCTGGAAAAACTCTGGCAGAGTGCCGAGTCCCGGCGTGAGCAACAGCAGCCCTCGGCGGAGTAAGCCCTCTTGCGCATTCGGCTGATCAGCGTGGCATCGCGCATGCCCCGCTGGGTGGAGCAGGGCTACGCCGAGTATGCCAAGCGCATGCCCGCCGACCTGCCACTGGAACTGGTGGAAATCCCGCTGAACACCCGTGGCAAGAATGCCGACGTGGCCAGGTTGATGCGCCGGGAAGGTGAGCAGATGCTGGCGGCCACCCAGCCGGGTGAGCGCATTGTCACCCTGGAGGTGGAAGGGCGGCCCTGGTCGACCGAAGCGCTGGCCGAGCAGCTGGAAAACTGGCGGCTGGAGGCGCGCAACGTGAACCTGATGGTCGGTGGCCCTGAAGGGCTGCCCGCCGAGGTCACCGCCCGCAGCGACCAGCGTTGGTCATTGTCACCGCTGACTCTGCCGCACCCGCTGGTGCGTATTCTGCTTGCCGAGCAGCTGTACCGTGCCTGGACCATTCTGAACCGCCACCCCTATCACAAGTGATCCATGGCCAAGCCGATTCGCATCAAGGACCATCTCAACGAAGCCGGTATCGTCCAGCGCAGGATCATTCTCGCCGTGCTGGTGGTGTTGTTACTGTCCGGCGGATTGATGGCGCGGATGTATTGGCTGCAGGTGGTGCAATACGAACACCATTCCACCCTGTCGGAAAACAATCGGGTACACGTGCAGCCGATTCCGCCGTCCCGTGGGCGTATTTATGATCGCAACGGCGTGGTGCTGGCGGAAAACCGCCCCAGTTTCAGTCTGAATATCACCCGCGAGCGGGTGCCGGATCTGGATGCCACCATTGCCCTGGTGCAATCGCTGCTGGAGCTGGATGCCGAGGATATCGAGCAACTGCGCAAGCGCCTCGGCCAGCGTCGCCGTCCGTTCGAGGCGGTGCCGGTGATGTTCAACCTCACCGAAGACCAGATCGCGCGCATTGCCGTCAACCAGTTCCGCCTGCCGGGTATCGAGGTGCAGGCCAGCTTTGTCCGGCATTACCCGCAAGTCGAGCATTTCGCCCATGCGGTGGGCTACGTCGGGCGGATCAATGACCGGGAAATGGAAAGCATCGACCGGGTCGCCTACGCCGGTACCCACTATATCGGCAAGACCGGGGTGGAGCGCTTCTACGAGGATAGGTTGCACGGCAAGGTCGGCTATGAAGAAGTCGAAACCAACGCCCGGGGGCGGGTGCTGCGGGTACTCAAGCGCACCGAGCCGGAATCGGGACAGGATCTGACCCTGCATCTGGACTCGCGCCTGCAGGCCGTGGCCGAGCGCGCATTGGGTCAGCGGCGCGGCGCTGTGGTGGCGATCGAGCCGGCAACCGGTGGCGTGCTGGCCTTTGTCAGTCAGCCGTCGTTCGACCCCAATCTGTTCGTTACCGGTATCAGTCATGCGGATTATGGTGCTCTGCGTGACTCTCTCGACCAGCCGCTGTTCAACCGGGTATTGCGTGGGCTCTACCCACCGGGCTCGACCATCAAGCAGATTGTTGCCCTGGCCGGGTTGGACTACGGGGTTACCACCCGTAGTGCGCGGGTCTATGACCCGGGTTTCTACCAACTGCCCAACAACACCCACAAGTACCGCAACTGGAACCGCCACGGTGACGGCTGGGTGGATATGGAGCTGGCCATGGCCCGCTCCAACGACACCTACTTCTACGACCTGGCGCACAAGCTGGGCATCGACCGCATGCATGAGTTCATGAGCCAGTTCGGGCTGGGCATGCGGGTATCGCTGGACATGTTCGAGGAAACCGCAGGGCTGATGCCGTCCCGGGAGTGGAAGCGCGCCTCCCGCCGCCAGGCCTGGTACCCGGGGGAGACGCTGATCACCGGGATCGGTCAGGGCTATATGCTGACCACACCGTTGCAACTGGCGCATTCCACGGCCTTGATTGCCAACCGCGGGGTATGGAAGCGCCCGCGCATGCTGGCCGAAGCTGATGGTGTGCCACCGGATGACAGTGACACGCCGCCGGATGTGGTGTTGCGCAACCCGGCTGACTGGGACTTCATTATCGGCACCATGGAAAGCGTCATGCACGGCCCCCGGGGTACCTCCCGGGCTGCGGCGGCCGGTGCCGACTATCGCATGGCCGGCAAGACCGGTACCGCCCAGGTGGTGGCCATCGCCCAGGGCGCCCGTTACGATTCCGAAGCGCTGAAAGAGCGGCACCGGGATCACGCGCTGTTTGTCGGCTTTGCCCCGGTGGATGATCCGCAGATCGCCGTGGCGGTGATGGTGGAAAATGGCGAGTCCGGCGGACGGGTGGCCGCGCCGATTGCCCGTACCCTGTTCGATGCCTGGCTGCACTCCGAGTTCGAGCTGGACACCCCTGATGAGGAGGTTGCCCCATGAAGCCCCTGGCTGGTATCTCTCCACCCAATGCGCGGGGCCTGCGGCGCGAACCCTGGTGGATGCGTCTGCACCTGGACCCCTGGCTGCTGCTGCTGATCCTGATCCTGGCTGCGGTTGCCGGCTTCATTCTCTACTCGGCCAGCAGCAAGAGTATGCCTATGGTCTATCGTCAGGGCGCGCACTACGCCATCGGCCTGGCGGTGATGCTGTTCATTGCCCAGTTGCAGCCGCGTTTCATGGAGCGCTGGCTGCCTCCAGCCTATGTGATATCGGTGCTGTTGCTGGTGGCGGTGCTGCTGGTGGGCACGGAGGCCAAGGGAGCTCAGCGCTGGCTGAGCGTTCCCGGGGTGTTGACCTTCCAGCCCTCGGAAATCATGAAGCTGGTCATGCCCATGAGCGTGGCCTGGTATCTGGGGCGGCGGGAGATGCCGCCTCGTTTCAAACATGTGTGCATCTGCCTGCTGATCATCTTCTTGCCGGTGGTGCTGATCCTAAAACAGCCGGACCTGGGCACCACCCTGCTGATTGCCGCCTCCGGCTTCTTCGGCCTGCTGCTGGCCGGGCTGCGCTGGCGCTATATTCTCGGTGCGCTGGTCCTGCTGGTGCCGGGGGCGGTGGCCATGTGGTTCTTCGTCATGCACTCCTATCAGAAGCAGCGGGTGCTGACCCTGCTCAACCCCGAGAGCGACCCGCTGGGCGCGGGCTGGAACATCATCCAGTCCAAGGCCGCCATCGGCTCCGGCGGGGTGTTCGGCAAGGGCTGGTTGCAGGGCACCCAGTCGCACCTGGACTTTCTGCCCGAAGGGCACACCGACTTCATCATTGCGGTACTGGCCGAGGAGTTCGGCCTGGTTGGGGTCGGCCTGCTATTGCTGGTGTACCTGCTGATTGTCGCCCGGGGGCTGTATATCACCCACCACGCCCAGGAAGCATTCAGTAAACTATTGGCCGGGAGCGTAACGCTGACGTTCTTTGTCTATGTGTTCGTTAATATCGGTATGGTCAGTGGACTGTTACCGGTGGTCGGCGTGCCCTTGCCGCTGATCAGTTACGGCGGTACCTCATTGATCACGCTGCTGGCGGGATTTGGCATCCTGATGTCCATCCACACACACCGCAAGTGGATGAGCCAGGGATAAACGGATGACTGGAAAAGATTCAGGAAGGCACATGATTCATCAGGTTTCAGCATGGTTGCGCAGCAGCGCATGGTTTGTCGCACTGGCGGTTGCCAGCCCGGTTCTGTCGGCAGCCGACAAGTACACCAGTGAACACCCGGCGGTGGAACCCTTTGTCGAGGAGATGCGTCTGGAATACGGCTTTGATGCCGAGCACGTGCGCCAGTTGCTGGCCCAGGCCGAGCGCAGGGACAGCATTCTCGAGGCGATCTCCCGCCCGGCCGAGCGGGTCAGGCCCTGGCATGAGTACCGCAAGATCTTCATTACCGACAAGCGCATCGCCGAAGGCGTCGCCTTCTGGAACGAGCATGCCGAGGCGCTGGCCCGGGCCGAGAAAGTGTATGGCGTGGAGCCCGAGGTGATTCTGGCGATCATCGGCGTGGAAACCTTCTACGGGGCCAACAAGGGCAGTCACCGGGTGCTGGATGCGCTGGCCACCCTGGGCTTCGACTATCCGCCACGGGCGCCGTTCTTCCGTGGTCAGCTCAAGTCCTTCCTGGTGCTGACCCGCGAGCAGCAGGTCGACCCGCTGAGCCTGACCGGCTCCTATGCCGGGGCCATGGGCTTTCCCCAGTTCATTCCCAGCAGCTATCAGGCCTATGCGGTGGATTTTGATGACGACGGGGTGCGCGATATCTGGAACAACCCGGTGGACGCCATCGGCAGCGCCGCCAATTATTTTGCCGAGCACAAGTGGCGGCACGGCGAGACCGTTGCCGTGCCCGCCAGCGTCTCCGGCGAGGAGTTTGCCAAGGGCTTCACCCTGGACCACGGACTGGAAGCCAAGATCAGCGTCGGCGAGCTGAAGAAACTGGGCTGGACGCCGCAGCAGGAGCTGGCGGATGACACCCAGGTCATGGCTTTCGAATTCGACGCCGGGGATCACACCCAGTACTGGCTCGGCCTGCACAACCTGCACGTGATAACCCGGTACAATAGGAGCGTCATGTACGCTATGGTCGTACATCAACTGGCTGATCTGATAAGGGAAGCGAGGAATCAATGATCAAACCGCTGCGTGGTGGGTCGGCCCTGGTTGTCTGTCTGCTGCTGGCCCTGTTGACCGCCTGCTCCTCATCATCGGTGAACCGGGGTGACAGCGGCAGTGTCAGCCAGCCACGCCCGGCCCGGGATGGCGCTCCGGATTACTTCCAGGATGTATCGCGCATTCCCGATGCGGTGCCCACTCCGCACTACGGCCCGTACAAGGCTGCGCCTTATCGGGTGCTGGGGCGCAGCTATACTCCCATGCAGGATGGCCGCAACTATCGGGAGGCCGGGCTGGCCTCCTGGTATGGCACCAAGTTTCACGGTCAGTTGACCGCCAACGGCGAAAACTATGACCTGTACGGCATGACCGCCGCACACAAGACGCTGCCGTTACCCAGCTATGTGCGAGTGACCAATCTGGACAACCAGCGCAGTATCATAGTGCGGGTCAACGATCGCGGACCTTTCCATTCCGACCGTATCATCGACCTGTCCTACGCTGGAGCGGTCAAGCTCGGTTTTGCCGAGCGCGGCACCGCCCGGGTCAAGGTCGAAGGAATAGACCCGGTGGTCTGGCAACAGCAGAACAACCCCGGTGCTGCCCCGCAACTGGTTCAGCAGCCGGTCAGTCCGGCGGCACGCAGTGCGGCACTGGAAGGCGGGCTCTACCTGCAGGTGGGTGCCTTCTCCTCCGATCAGGCCGCCGAGCGGTTGCGCCATCAGGTGCAGGGGCTGGTGCAGACACCCGTATTTGTCAGTCCGGTCAAGGTTGATGCACGCACGCTGCACCGTGTGCGTCTGGGTCCGGTCGACAGCCATGCCGAAGCGCAACAGCTGATGGAAAGATTACGTCTGGCCAATCTGGGCACACCGGCCCTGGTCAGCGCCAATTGATCCGCTGCGTTTCATCCACACAATCAAGACAGTGAGCACCATGTTCAAGAAGATAATCCATACCCTGTTCATTTCCACAGCGGCGCTGCTGGCTCCGGTTGTCGTGGCCCAGACTCCCCAGCCGCAACCCCAGCCCCAGGCCAGCGCACCGTTGATGCCCCCGGCACCGACGGTAGCGGCCAGCAGCTATCTGCTGATCGACGCCGACAGCGGCAAGGTGCTGGTCGAGCACAACGCCGACACACCGCTGCCCCCGGCCAGCCTGACCAAGATGATGACCAGCTACATCGCCAGCATGGAAATCCTCCGTGGCCAGCTGAAGGAGTCCGACGAGGTGCTGGTCAGTGAAAAGGCCTGGCGCATGGGCGGTTCCAAGATGTTCATCGAGGTCGGCAACCGGGTGCCGCTGATCGACCTGCTGCGCGGGGTCATCATCCAGTCGGGTAACGATGCCAGTGTCGCGGTAGCGGAACACATTGCCGGCAGCGAGGAAGCCTTCGCTGATCTGATGAACAGCCATGCCCAGCGCCTGGGCATGAGCAACTCCCACTTCGAGAATGCCACCGGCCTGCCCGGTGAGAACCACGTTTCCAGCGCCCGGGACATGGCTATCATGGCCAAGGCCATCATCGAGGACGACCCTGAGCACTACTCTCTGTACAAGGAGAAGGAGTTCGTCTGGAACGGTATCCGCCAGCCCAACCGCAACCTCATGCTCTGGCGTGACAGTACGGTGGACGGCCTCAAGACCGGTCATACCGACGAGGCCGGTTACTGCCTGGTGGCCTCAGCCAAGCGTGACGGCATGCGCCTGATCTCCGTGGTCATGGGCACCGCCAGCGAGCAGGCCCGCGCCGCAGAAACCCAGAAACTGCTGACCTGGGGCTTCCGCTTCTTTGAAACCCGCCACTTCTACCAGCCCAATCAGGCGGTCGCCAGTGCCCGGGTCTGGGCCGGTCAGGAAAGTCAGGTCGAGGCCGGATTGGCCGATGGTCTGGTATTGACCCTGCCCAAGGGCCAGGCTGACAAGCTGGAAGCCAGCGTCACCCTGGACTCGATGATCAAGGCACCGATCGCGGTGGGCGATGTGCTGGGTCAGGTGGAAGTGAAGCTGGGTGAAGATGTGGTGCATACCGGCCCGCTGGTCGCCTTGGCCGAGGTCGAGAAGGCCGGTTTCTTCGGTCGTCTGTGGGACAGCATCCGTCTGTTCTTCTTCGGCCTGTTCAACTGAAGCGGAGCACAGCATGAGCGATAACACACCGGATGCACCGAAGATCGAGTTTCCCTGTCAGTATCCGATCAAGGTGATCTGCAATGCCGGTCAGACCGTGGTCGAGCAGGTACTGGCGGTGGTCCGGCGTCATGACCCGGCGCTGGATGCCAGCCGCATGGTGGTGCAGGACAGCAAGAACGGCCGCTTCCAGTCCCTGCGACTGGTCATGCAGGCCACCAGCGAGGAGCAACTGCAACAACTGCACACTGACCTGAAAGCTACAGGTCAGGTGCATATGGTGCTCTGATGTCACCGCTGATCGTTCGTCACCTCGGGCTGGTGGACTACCAGCCTACGCTGGAGGCCATGCGTCAGCTGACCGCCGAGCGCGACGCTGATACTCCCGATGAGATCTGGCTGCTGCAGCACCCACCGGTATTCACCCAGGGCCAGGCGGGCAAGGCCGAGCATGTGCTGGCCGCCGGGGATATCCCGGTGATCCAGGTGGAGCGGGGCGGTCAGGTAACCTACCACGGCCCCGGGCAATTGGTCGGCTACCTGATGCTGGATCTGCGCCGTCTGGGTCTGGGAGTGCGCGAGCTGGTCACCACCATGGAACAGAGCCTGGTGGAACTGCTGGCTGGATACGGCGTCGAGGCGGCTCCCAGAGCTGATGCGCCGGGTGTCTATGTGGGTGATGCCAAGATCGCCTCACTGGGCCTGCGGGTGCGCCGGGGTTGTTCCTTCCATGGCCTGGCGCTGAACGTGGACATGGACATGGAGCCTTTCAGCCGCATCAACCCCTGCGGCTACAGCGGCCTGCGGATGGTGCAACTGCGCGAGCTGCTGGATCAGCCAGCGGATATCGGCCAGGTGGCCAGACAACTGGAGCAGATACTGCGCCAACGCCTGGCGGTGTAGCACTGAGGTGGCGGGGGTGGCTGGGAGGGACGGGCACCAGCTCGCCCTGCGGCGGTCAGGGTAACCCCGCTCATCGAGCTGGTGCTCGACGTTCCCAGAAGGGCGAGCCCGAGTACAGTGCCATGGAGT
>JAAYHO010000131.1 GCA_012735335.1 Gammaproteobacteria bacterium | reverse complement strand
TGGCGGTTTCCAGGCGGTCTTCGGTGGTATTCCACCAGTGCACCACTATTGGCGGCAGGTTGTAGGAGCCTTCTTCCAGCGCCACCAGCGCGGCGCTGTCGTGGCGTACACCGCGCATGCCTGCGTCGTTGCTGTCAGTGTGCAGTTTCGGCTGGTCGGCGTACTGGCGCAGTTGCTGGCTGGTCTGATCGGCGCTGAGGCTCTGCAGTGCCGGCAGCTGGCTGGCGTTGAGTCCGTCGGCGCTGAGGATCAGGGTGCGGGTCAGGGGTTCGCCGCTGAACAGGTCGATACCGGGGTCCGGCTGCCAGGTCTGCATCAGGTTCAGGCTCTTGGCCGGAATCCAGGGGGCGTTTTCGGGGTAGCTGTCGGGGATGCCCCTGACCTGCAGAGTGATGCTCGGTGAGCGTACCTGTACCAGCCGTCCGCTGCGGGCGCTGGGGCGGCCGTTGCTGCCCGGTTGCAGGGCGGTGGCGCTGAACAGTTGCGAGGGGATCTCCAGCTCACCGCTGTGCTGGGGAAAGATCGCGTAGCGGATCTCGATCACGCCGTGGCGTACACCATTGATCAGCCGCTCGAAATTGCGTGGTGGTCCGAGGCTTTCGACCCGGGCGTTGGGGATATCCAGCCCGCTGAGGGTGGAGTCGTCGAACAGCGATACCGAGTGATAGATGCGCAGGGTGAGCAGGACCTGGGCCTGTACATAGGGCGTTTCGATATCCACTTCACTGTCGATGAATACCGGTGCCAACTGGGCGCTCTGATCGGCGGCGGCCTGGGCGGCGGACAGTACATGCAGACTGATCGGCTGGCTGCTGGCGTCGCCCAGGCTGATCGGCGGGATGACCAGAAAGCCGGTGCGCAGCGGGGTGAGGGTGACCACCCAGCGGGTCACCGGGGTGGTGCGGCCGTTGATCTGGCTGACCAGGCTCAGCTGCCGGGTGCCCTGTACCTCGAAGTGTTCGGCCAGCGGGGTCAGGTCCAGCTCGCTCATGCGCCCGGCGCTGGGGGTTTCCAAGGTCAGTTCGAGGCTTTCCCCTTCGACCAGCCGGGTGCGGTCGACGCTGGCTTCCAGTGCGGCCTGGGCCAGTGGGCTGAGCAGGCTCAGCAGGCAGATGATCAGCAAGCGCATCATGGGGTCGCGTCCTGTTGCTGGAGGTGTTGATAAAGGAATTTGCGGCGCAGCAGTTCGGCGGGGTTGTCGGGGATCTCCAGCAACCACTGTTCCAGGGCCTGCTGGCGTTCCAGCGTAGCCTGCTGCGTGCTGGCACGGGCTTGGCCGTTTTTCTCGTGCTGCCCGCTGCGACTGTCGTCGCTGCCGTTGCCCGGGTCGGCTGACAGGCTGTGCGCATTCTGCCCGCCCGCTCCGGTGCTGTTGCCATCGTTGCTGGTCACACCGCTGCTGTCGCCGCTGGTACCCGGATCGGCACCGGGGGGCTGCTGGGCGGTGTTGTCACTGTCACCGGGCGGTGCGCTGGATGATTGGCTGCCGGACTGATCGCCATTCTCGCCGGGCTCACCCTCGCCGGGCTGCTGTTCGCCTTCTGCCTGCCGGGCCTGCTGCTCGCGTAACTGCTCCAGATAGTCCTCGACCAGCCTGCGGTTATGCCGCGCGCCATGGTGATTGGGGGCCAGGGTCAGGGTGTGTTCCCATTCCTCCAGGGCGGCCTGATATTCCCCGGCCATGGCCAGCGCCGTGCCCCGGTTGAAGTGATGTTCGGGGTGCTCAGGCTGGCTTTGAGCCAGGTCGGCCCAGGCTTCGGCGGCCTGCAGATGCTCACCGGCCTGATACAGCGCCCAGGCGCGCCAGTCCGGGTCGCGGAAGCGCTCGGCGGCCGCCTGCGGCTGCTCCTGTTCCAGCAACTGCATGGCCTGCTGGTCGGCGCGCTGCCACAGATCGGACCAGCCGAAGGCGTGGCTGTCGGTGGGCAGCAGGGTGGCGACCAGCAGTACCCCGAGCCAGCCGCGCCGGGCACCGAGGGCGGCAATGGGTAACAGCAGCAGAATCAGCCAGTGGCCCTGGTCGCTGAGCAGGCGACGTTCGCCGGTGGTGCTGGTACGGGCAGCCTGCAGCGGCTGCAGCAGGTAGTCCAGATCCCGGTCACCGACAGTGATGTCGTGATAGCGGGCGCCCTGCTGGCGGGCCAGGCTGGCCAGTTGCTGGCTGTTGAGCCGCGGCAGCAGGATGCGGCCCTGGTCATCGCGCAGGAAACCACCTTCGGCCAGGGGAACAGGTGCGCCGGAGCGGGTGCCTATGCCGAGGATCGACAGCTGCGAGCCCAGTTCCACCGCGTGCTCAGTCAGTTGCTGCTGGCCGTCGCTGTCCAGTCCGCTGGTCAGCAGCAGGATATGCGAGCTGCTGCGCGGACGGCCTTCCAGTGCCTGCCGGGCCAGGATCAATGCATCGCCCAGCGCTTGGCCGTCCACCGGCATGATGGCCGGGTCCAGAGCATTCAGCAGGTTGTTCAGGGTGGCGTGGTCCTTGCTCAGGGGGGTGACTCTATGAGCGCTGCCGGCGTAGACGATCAGTGCCAGCTGGCTGTCGGCGTAGTCCTGGATCAGGGTGCGGATCTTGAAACGGGCGCGCTCCAGCCGGTCGGGGGGCTGGTCGTTGGACAGCATGTTGCGCGACAGGTCCAGTACCACGACCAGTGCGCTGTCCTCCACCCGGTGGGATTCGGCGGTGGTTTCCAGCGCTGGCCCGGCCAGCGCGACTATGGCCAGTGTCCAGGTGATGCCCAGGGCGACAAAACGCAGGCGCTGCCCGCCGTGGCGCTGACGTTGCAGCAGCCATTGCTGCAGCGGGCGTGGCAGTATCTGCTCCCAGGCCGAACGCCGCCAGCCATGGTGGTACAGCAGCACCAGCAGCAGGCCGGCGGGCGGCAAGGCCAGCAGCCACCAGGGGCGCAGCAGGGTGAAGCCGAGCAGCTCAGTCATGACGCCGACTCCGCTGCACAATTCCCGGCATTCCCCGCAGCGCCAGCGCCATGCTCAGCAGCAGCGCCAGGCCCAGCGGCCATATATGCAGAGGGCTGGCCTGGCGGTCGGGCAGCCCGGCGCGCAGTGCCGGTTCCAGCTGATCGAGGCGCTGGTAGATGGCCTGCATGTCGTCGGCGCTGCGGGCGCGGAAGTATTCACCGCCGGTGAGCTGGGCGATTTCCCGCAGGGAAGCTTCGTCCAGTTCGATCGAGGGGTCGGATTGCAGACCGATAAAACTGAAGGCGCTGCCCTGGGGCGCGATGTCTGCACCAATGCCGATGGTGAAGATACGGATCTGGTGTTCGGCGGCCAGCCGGGCCGCGCGCAGCGGGCTGACGCTACCTGCGGTGTTGGCGCCGTCGGAGATCAGTACCAGCACCCGGCTCTGCGCCGGTTCGGCCTGCAGTCGTTTGATCGACAGGCCGATGGCGTCGCCGATGGCGGTTTCCCGTCCGGCCAGGCCGATAAAGCTTTCTTCCAGCCACTGCGCGATGGCCTGGCGGTCGTGGGTCAGCGGTGCCTGTACATAGGCCTGGCTGCCGAACAGTACCAGCCCCAGCCGGTCGCCCCGGCGGCGCTCGATGAAGTCGCCGAGCAGTTCCTTGACCAGGGTCAGGCGGTTGACCAGGTGCCCGTCGAGCTGCATGTCACGAAACTCCATGCTGCCGGACAGATCCACCGCCAGCATCATGTCCCGCCCGCTGCTGGCGGTGGGCAGGGCGTCGCCCAGCCACTGCGGGCGCGCGGCGGCGCCGACCAGCAGCAGCCAGAGGAGCACATACGGCCAGCGGCGGACGTTGCTGCCTCGGGTGGAGGACAGCGGCTGCAGGGCCTGGACGCGTTCAATGAAGCTGACTTGCAGCGCGGCGCTGCGGGTGTCGGCGGCCGGCAGCCAGCGCCGGTACAGCCAGGGCAGCGGTAGCAGCAGAAAACACAGGGGCCAATGGAATTCAAACATGGTCGTGGCGCATCCAGTGGCGCAGGGCCTTGAGCAGAGCTCGGCGCTCGGCTTCGCTCAGGTGGGTATGCGGGCGGTACAGGTCGGCGGCCAGAGGTTGCAGGGCCTGGCGGGCTGCGGGCTGGCGGGTACACAGGTAGTCCAGCCAGGCCTGGCCATGCAGGCGGGTGGCTGCTTCGTCACCGCGTTGCTTGAGCAGTTGCTTGAGGCGGATATTGATCTCCGCCAGCCATTGGTTGTCCGGCAGACCTGCGGGAATGTCGGCCAGCGCGTGCATGCCCCGCTGTACCCGCCGCTGGCGTCGCCGCCGGGCCTGGGCCTGCAGCCAGGGCAGCAGCAGGAGCAGCAACAGCAGGCTGATGGCAACAATCCACCAGCCGGGGGCGGGCGGCCACCAACTGATCGGTGCTGGTTCGGCGGGGCCGATCAGTTGCTGCTGCAGCATCTCCATCAGCCTTGCCTCCGGGCGTGCATGACCAGCATCTGCTGCAACTGGGCGACCGCCGGGCGGCTGGTGTCCAGGGGCTGCAGGCCGCAACGCAGGTGGCTGGCCATCTTCTGCCAGGCCTGCTGGCGGGCGGTGAACTGGGCGGCCCAGGCTTCGCGCAGGGCGCTGCTGGTGGTGTTCAGGGTGACGCGTTGCTCGCCCTGGACAAACTCCAGCGCCGGGTTGCTCGGCAGATTGGCTTCCAGCGCGTCATACAACGGCAGCAGTACCAGATCGTTGTGCGAGCCAAGGGCACTCAGCAGCGGCAGGCTGGCCTGGTCGATGGCAGCGTGGTCACACAGCAGATACAGCAGACTGCCTGGGCGGATGATTTCCCGACTGCGGCGCAGCGCCAGATTCAGCGGCTCTGACTCCGGGCTGAGATTGGCCGGGCCGAGGGCGTGGTTGCCCTTGAGCAGCAGGCTGAGCAGTTGCAGGATCGCCCGGCGGCTGCGCAGCGGTCGCACTTCATGACAGTTGCTGCCGTCGAACACCATGCCGCCGATGCGGTCGTTGTGGGCCAGTGCCATCCAGGCGATCAGGGCGGCGGCTTCGGCGGCCAGTACCGACTTGAAGCGCCCCTGGGTACCGAAGAACAGCCGTGCGCTCTGTTCGCACAGCACGAATACCGGGCGCTCGCGTTCCTCGTTGAAGACCTTGGTGTGAGCCTTGCGGGTGCGGGCGGTTACGCGCCAGTCGATATTGCGGATGTCGTCCCCGGGCTGGTACTGGCGCACCTGATCGAAGTCGATGCCCCGGCCACGCAGGCGCGACAGCTGACGTCCGGCCTGTTGCGTCGGCTGCACCCGGCGCAGCGAGGAGGGCAGGTCGCGGCAGTGTCGGCGCATATCCAGCAGCGCATCCAGCGAGGTGTAAGCTGCGGGGCTGTCCATGGTTCAGACCACTGCGACGGATTCGAGCAGCAGGTTGATGGCGCGATCGGCGTCGATACCCGCCGCTTCGGCCTCGAAACTGAGGATCAGCCGGTGGCGCAATACGTCATGCACTATTGCCTGGACGTCCTCGGGGCTGACAAAATCCCGCCCGGCCAGCCAGGCGTGAGCACGGGCACAGCGATCCAGGGCGATGGTTCCGCGCGGACTTGCACCCATTTGTATCCACTCTGCGAGCTGGGGGCTGTACAATTCGGGCCGCCGGGTGGCCATGATCAGTTGGATCAGGTACTCCTCCACTGCGTCCGCCATGAACAGTGCCAGCACTTCCTGACGGGCGGCGAGGATGCTTTCCTGGCTGATGCGTTCGGCAATCTGTGGCTCGAAGCCCTTGGCTTCGCCACGGGCCAGGTGCAGAATCTGCCGCTCCAGGGCGGCGTCCGGGAAGCCGATCCGCACATGCATGAGGAAGCGGTCCAGCTGGGCTTCGGGCAGGGGATAGGTGCCTTCCTGCTCGATCGGGTTCTGCGTGGCCATGACCATGAACAGCTCGGGCAGCGGCCAGGTTTCACGGCCGATGCTCACCTGCTGTTCGGCCATTGCCTCGAGGAGGGCAGACTGAACTTTTGCCGGCGCACGGTTGATTTCGTCGGCCAATATAAGATGATGGAAGATTGGCCCTTGCTGGAAACTGAAGCTGGCCGTCTCCGGGCGGTAGATTTCCGTGCCGGTGATATCGGCGGGTAACAGGTCGGGAGTGAACTGGATACGGTGGAAATCTGCTTCGATCGCCTCGGATAATGTCTTGATGGCTTTGGTCTTGGCCAGTCCGGGCGCACCTTCGACCAACAGGTGTCCGCCCGCGAGCAGACAGATGAGCATGCGATCTATCAATTGCTCCTGACCGAAGATCTGCTGGGTCATGAAGCTTTTCAGTTGCAGCAATGATGCACGGTGGGGCATGGGGTCTTCCTTAAGGCACCAATAATAGTCGTCCTGCGATGGGGTACTTTACCGAAATCCGCCCCGTCCGGACTA
>JAAYHO010000130.1 GCA_012735335.1 Gammaproteobacteria bacterium | reverse complement strand
GTTCCGGTGAACTGCGGGGCGATTCCGGCGGAGCTGCTGGAAAGTGAGCTGTTCGGCCACGAGAAGGGTGCCTTTACCGGCGCCATTACCGCCCGCGCCGGGCGTTTCGAGCTGGCTGCCGGTGGCACTCTGTTTCTCGATGAAGTCGGCGATATGCCGCTGAATATGCAGGTCAAACTGCTGCGGGTATTGCAGGAGCGCACTTTTGAGCGGGTTGGCGGCACCAAGCCGCAGCAGGCCGATGTGCGGGTGATTGCCGCGACCCACAAGGATCTGGAGCAGATGATTGCCGACGGCCAGTTCCGCGAGGATCTGTATTACCGTCTGCATGTGTTCCCCATCGAGATGCCGCCGCTGCGCGAGCGTATCGAGGACCTGCCCTTGCTGCTCAATGAGCTGATTACTCGGCTGGAGCAGGAAAAGCGTGGCTCCATCCGCTTCAGCAGCGCCGCCATCATGTCCCTGTGCAAGCACCCCTGGCCGGGCAACGTGCGCGAGCTGGCCAACCTGGTGGAACGCATGGCGATCATGCACCCCCACGGGGTGATCGGCGTGGGTGAGCTGCCGCGCAAGTTCCGCTATGTGGATGATGATCAGGAAGACCTGCGCCAGTTGCAGGATGAGCAGAGTGATAATGCCTGGCGCCCGCCCATGGTTGCTCTGAGTGCGGCGGCGGGTCTGCCGCCGGAGGGGCTGGATCTGCGGGAGCACCTGGCCGAGCTGGAGCAGTCGCTGATTCAGCAGGCGCTGGACGATGCCAACTTTGTGGTGGCCCGGGCGGCAGAACGCTTGCGTATTCGCCGCACCACCCTGGTAGAGAAGATGCGCAAGTACGGCATGAACCGGGACAGCGATGCCAATCGTGCAGCGCCAGAAGACTGACGCCTGAGTTGGTCTGGTTTTATAAGCTATTGATTTTATTGTGTTTTGGTTGGGTGGTATGAACCTTGCTTCAAGGCTCTCAGTAGTCTTATTCAGGGAGTTGTCATGGCCAATACCGCTCAACACCTGCCGCAGGATATTGCGGCCACGCCCGAGGGCAAGCAGGATCTGGAGCAGGCTTATGCGCTGTTCAGCCGCATGTCCGAGCAGTTGCGTGAGTCGCAGGGGCTGCTGGAGCAGCAGGTGGCTCAGCTCAAGGCCGAGCTGGCCGAGGTCAGCGCCAAACGCACCCGTGAGCTGGCGGAAAAGGCCCGCCTGGCCGGACGTCTGCAGAACCTGCTGGATCTGCTGCCGGGTGGCGTCATCGTGCTGGATGGTCGTGGGGTGGTGCGCGAGACCAATCCGGTGGCCCGGGAGCTGCTCGGTGAGCCGCTGGAAGGCCAGCTGTGGCGCGAACTGATCCGCGACCGTTTTGCCCCCCGTGACGACGATTACCATGAAGTGTCCCTGCGCAGTGGCCGCCGGGTCTCGATTGCCACTCGCTCCCTGCGCGGCGAGCCGGGGCAGATCATCCTGCTCACCGATCTCACTGAAACCCGCCAGTTACAGGCTCAGCTGGCGCGCAATGAGCGGCTGTCCGCGCTGGGCCGCATGGTTGCCTCGCTGGCCCATCAGATCCGTACCCCTCTCTCCACCGCGCTGCTGTATGCCAGTCATCTGAATCAGCCGGAGCTGTCCGGCACCCACCGCCAGCGCTTCAGTCAGCGGCTCAAGGACCGGCTGCAGACCATCGAGCTGCAGGTGCGCGACATGCTGATGTTTGCCAAGGGCGACCTGCCGCTGAATAACCAGGTCACCGCGCAGAGTCTGTTTGCCGAACTGCAGCAGCAGGCGGAAACCCTGATCAGCGAATCCGGCGCAGATTGCCGCTGGGATGATCGAGCCCCGGCGGGTGTGCGCCTGCTGTGCAACCAGGAAACCCTGATCGGCGCGGCGCTCAATCTGATCGAGAACGCCATCCAGGCCGGTGCTCCGACGCCGCGACTCAAGGTTATCCAGCGTCTGCAGGAAGGCCGCCTGAGCATCAGCGTGGTCGACGGCGGCCGTGGCATGAGCCGCGAGGAGCTGGCCCGGATCGGCGAGCCTTTCTATACCACCCGGGATCAGGGCACCGGGCTGGGTGTTTCCGTAGTCAAGTCGGTTGCCCAGGCCCACGGCGGCGCCTTCATGTTGCGCAGCCGGGCGGGGCAGGGCAGCTGGGCAGAGCTGGTGTTGCCGGTGCTGCCACAGATGGTCAAGGGAGGAACAATGGCATGAGTAAGCCACGTATTCTGTTGGTGGAAGATGACCGGGCGCTGCGCGAGGCGCTGGCCGATACCCTGGCACTGGGTGGTTATGATTATCTGGAGGCCGCCGACGGCGAGGCGGCGCTGGCACTGTTGCAGCGTGAGACTGTGGCCATGGTGGTCAGCGATGTGAACATGCCGGGCATGGATGGCCACGCCCTGCTGCGCACCCTGCGCGAGCGCTTTCCCCAGCTGCCGGTGCTGCTGATGACCGCCTACGGCACGGTGCAGAACGCGGTAACCGCCATGCGCGAAGGGGCGGTGGATTATCTGGTCAAACCCTTTGAGCCTAGCGCCCTGCTGGAGCTGGTGGCGCAGCATGCCCAGGGCCGTCTGCAGAGCCGCGAAGGTAGCGGCCCGGTGGCGGTGGACCCGGCCAGCCAGCAATTGCTGCAGTTGGCCCAGCGGGTAGCCGTCAGTGATTCGACGGTACTGATTTCCGGCGAATCGGGTACCGGTAAGGAAGTGCTGGCGCGCTTTATTCACCAGCAGTCGCCGCGCCTGGATCAGCCATTCATTGCCATCAACTGTGCAGCGATTCCGGAAAACATGCTGGAAGCCACCCTGTTCGGTCATGAAAAGGGTGCCTTTACCGGCGCGGTGGCGGCCCAGCCGGGCAAGTTCGAACAGGCCAATGGCGGCACTCTGCTGCTCGACGAGATCTCCGAAATGCCGCTGGCGCTGCAGGCCAAGTTGCTGCGGGTGCTGCAGGAGCGGGAAGTGGAGCGGGTGGGCGGACGCAAGCTGATCCAGCTGGATATCCGCATCATCGCCACCACCAACCGGGATATGCAGGCTGAGGTGGCGGCGGGGCGCTTCCGTGAAGACCTGTTCTACCGCCTCGGGGTTTTCCCGCTGCAATGGGCACCGCTGCGCCAGCGCCCGGCGGATATCCTGCCGATTGCCGAACGCCTGCTGGCCAAGCATGCCGGCAAGATGAACCAGGGCCCGGTACGCCTGAGCGACGATGCCTGCCAGGCACTGCAGCAGCACAGCTGGCCGGGCAACGTGCGCGAACTGGATAACGCCATGCAGCGTGCGCTGATCCTGCAACAGGGTGGGGTGATTCAGGCTCCGGACCTGTGCCTGGGCAGCATTCCCGGCCACGCCATCAGCCCGAACAGCATCACCCTGCCCATCACCCCCCCCAGCGTCAGCCAACCGGCACCGGTGATGCCGGTTACCGGCGGCGGATTGGGTCAGGATGTGAAGCAGCGTGAGTTCCAACTGATCATCGACGTACTGCGTGCTGAGCGTGGGCGGCGCAAGGAGGCGGCCGAGCGCCTCGGCATCAGCCCGCGGACCCTGCGTTACAAGCTGGCGCAGATGAGAGATGCCGGGGTGGATGTGGAAGGGGCGCTGTTTGCGGGGTAATCCCTAAGCTGGCACCAATATTGCTTTATATCCTGCAGAGTCACATTTGCCGTCAATTTATCAGCGGCCTGGAGAATGATCATGACGCAGGGTGTTCAGTTCAATCGTCTGATGTTACAGATGCGTTCCATGCAGCTGGAGGCCATGGGGCGTCCGCAGCCGGTGACGCCGACTGCTCCGCAGGAGACGAAAGGCCCGGCGTTTGATGATCTGCTGCAGCAGGCGGTGAATCGTGTCAATGAATTGCAGCAGACCACCAGTGAGCTGCAGAGTGGTTATGAGCGTGGGGTGCCGGGGATTGATCTGGCGCAGGTGATGGTAGCATCGCAGAAGTCCAGTGTGGCTTTTCAGGCGATGACCCAGGTGCGCAACAAGATGATCACCGCCTACGAAGACATCATGAAGATGCCTATCTGACCCATTGCACCCTGTCTGACCGAGGATACGCCTGATGGATGCTGCGACCCCCAATACTCCTGCCACCCGCCCGGACCCGGCTGCCGAAACGCCGGTCCGTTCGTTGCCGGGGCTGAGCTTTCTGGAGAACCTGTCCAAGCTGCCGATGATGCGCCAGTTCGCGCTGCTGGTGGGTCTGGCGGCGAGTGTGGCGATCGGCTTTGCCGTGGTGCTCTGGTCGCAGCAGCCTGAATACCGTCCGCTGTACGGCAGCATGGATAACCTCAATGCCAGTCAGGTGATCGAGGTGCTGCAGCAGAGCCGGATCCGTTACAAGGTCGAGCCCAACAGCGGCGCGCTGCTGGTGCGCTCTGAAGATCTGTCTGACGCCCGTCTGCAGTTGGCCAGCGCCGGGGTAGTGCAGGGCGATGGCAATATCGGTTTCGAGATCCTCGACCGCGAGCGCGGTCTGGGCACCAGCCAGTTCATGGAGACTGCGCAGTACCGCCGGGGGCTGGAAGGAGAAATGGCGCGGACCATTTCCAGTCTGTACAACGTCAAGGCGGCGCGGGTGCATATCGCCATGCCGCGCTCTACCGTGTTTGTCCGCGATGATCGCAAGCCCAGTGCCTCGGTGCTGCTGGAGCTGTATGCCGGGCGCAAGCTGGAGCCCGCCCAGGTGATGGCTATCGTCAATCTGGTGGCGACCAGCGTGCCGGAGCTGAGCAAGGATCAGGTCACGGTAGTTGATCAGCACGGCAACCTGCTGTCGGATCAGGATGAGCTGAACGAGCTGACCATCGCCGGTCGCCAGTTCGATCATACCCGCCGCCTTGAGGAAACCTTTACCCGCCGGGTACACAGCATCCTGCAACCGGTGCTGGGCAACGGCAACTACAAGGCGGAAGTCTCCGCCGATGTGGATTTCAGTACCCTGGAGTCCACCTCCGAGAACTTCAATCCCGAATCCGCCCTGCGCAGCGAGCAGGTGATGAGCGAGCAGCGTGCCGCTGGTCAGGCTCCACAGGGTATCCCAGGGGCGCTGAGCAATCAGCCGCCGGGCACCACCCAGGTACCGGAGCAGGTGATCGATCCGGAAACCGGCGAGCCGGTAGTGCTGAATACCACCCCGCGTGATTCCCGCGAGCAGGCCACGCGCAACTTCGAGCTGGATCGCCAGATCAGTTATACCCGTCAGCAGCAGGGCCGTCTGAACCGCCTGTCGGTGGCGGTGGTGGTGGATAACCGTCAACAGATCGACGCCGAGACCGGCGAGATCAGCCGGGTACCGCTGACCGAGGGTGAGCTGGCCAATCTGACCCAACTGGTGCGTGATGCGGTAGGCTATGACCAGGAGCGGGGCGACAGCGTCAGCGTGGTCAATGCCGCCTTTGTGCCGATGGCCGGTGAGGTGCTGGAGATTCCCGCAGTACCGTTCTGGACCCAGCCCTGGTTCTGGGATATTGCCAAGCAGGTGCTGGGTATCCTGTTCGTGCTGGTGCTGGTATTTGGCGTGCTGCGCCCGGTGCTCAAGGGCATCGGCGGCGCTGGCAGCAGCCGGTCGGGTACTGAAAGTCAGGGTTATCCGGCGCTGGACGACGATCCCATGCTCAGCTCCGAGCTGAGCGACGATACTGTCAGCCTGTCGGCGCCGACCAGCACTCCGGTATTGCTGCCGCCACCGGGTGCCGGTTACGAGCAGCAGCTGAATGCCATCAAGGGTTTGCTGGCTGAAGATCCGGGCCGGGTGGCTCAGGTAGTCAAAGAGTGGATCAATTCCGATGAGTGATGAAAAGCGTACACAGAAATTGAACAAGCTCGACAAGGCTGCGATCTTTCTGCTGAGCCTCGGCGAGTCGGACGCCGCTGCGGTACTGCGCCATATGGGACCCAAGGAAGTGCAGCGCGTGGGCAGCGCCATGGCCGGGCTGCGTACCGTGAACCGGGATCAGGTGCAGCAGGTGATGGGCGACTTCATCGAGGTAGTCGGCGATCAGACCAGTCTGGGCGTCGGCTCGGATGGCTACATCCGTACCATGCTGACCCAGGCGCTGGGCGAGGACAAGGCCAACAGCCTGGTCGACCGCATCCTGATGGGCGGCAGTACCTCGGGGCTGGACAGCCTGAAGTGGATGGAGCCCCGGGCGGTGGCCGACGTGATCCGCTACGAGCACCCGCAGATCCAGGCCATTGTGGTGGCCTATCTGGACCCGGACATGGCCGCCGAGGTGATCAGCTACTTTGACCACAAGGTGCGGCTGGATGTGCTGCTGCGGGTCTCGGCTCTGAACACGGTACAGCCCTCGGCGCTCAAGGAGCTGAACGAAGTGCTGGAGAAACAGTTCGCCGGTAACGCCAACACCACCCGCGCCAATATGGGGGGCGTCAAACGTACGGCGGACATCATGAACTACCTGGAAAGCACCACCGAGGCGCAGCTGATAGAATCCATCCGTGATCTGGACGAGGATCTGTCGAACAAGATCGAGGACCTGATGTTCGTGTTCGACAACCTGGCCGATATCGACGACCGGGGTATTCAGTTGCTGTTGCGTGAGGTGTCTTCGGAAGTACTGGTGGTGGCCCTCAAGGGTGCCGATGAGGAGATCAAGGACAAGATCTTCCGCAACATGTCCAAGCGCGCCTCCGAGTTGCTGCAGGACGACCTGGAAGCCAAGGGCCCGGTACGCATCAGCGAAGTGGAAGCAGCCCAGAAGGAAGTGCTCACCATCGCCCGCCGCATGGCCGACGCCGGGGAGATTGTGCTGGGTGGCAAGGGTGCGGAGGAGATGATCTGACGGCAGCAGCGCCACAGCCCGCCGTCATTGCAAGGAGCGCAGCCCCCTCCGTCATTGCGAGGAGCGCAGCGACGTGGCAATCCATGGGCCCCGGCATTCCCTGCTCGCACTGGATTGCCGCGCTTCGCTCGCAATGACGAGGTGGGCTGGGTATGTTGCGGAGTAGGGCGTTGCTCCCTTGCCGTTATTGCGAGGAGTGTAGTCCCCAATCGTCATTGCGAAGAGCGTAGTCCCCAATCGTCATTGCGAGGAGTGTAGCCCCCTCCGTCATTGCGAGGAGCGCAGCGACGTGGCAATCCAGGGGTGTTACCAACAAAGGACAGCAGGGCATGAAAGACAAGAACGAGAGTGAACTGATTCGCGCCGACCAGGTGCCGGCATTCAATCTCTGGGACCTGCCCAGCTTTGATGTGGACGGCCACCACGTGCCTCGGGAGAAGGAGCAGGCCGAGGAGCCAGCCCAGCCTGAGCCGGAACCTGAAGCCAGTGAAGAGCTGCCCGAAGAGCCCGAGGTCACACCCTTTACCGTCGAGGAGCTGGAGCAGATCCGCGCCGAGGCCTACAACGAGGGGTTTGCCACCGGTGAGCGTGACGGTTTCCATTCCGGCCAGCTGAAGGCCCAGCAGGAGGCCAGAACCCAGCTGGACGCCCGGGTCGCGGAGCTGGAGGCGATCATGAGTCATCTGCTGGAGCCGATCCGCCAGCAGGATGAGCAGATCGAGGACATGCTGCTGGAGCTGGTGGAAACCATGGTCCGCCAGGTGGTTCAGCGCGAGCTCACAACCGACTCCAGTCATATCCAGCAGGTGCTGCGCAGTGCGCTCAAGGCGCTGCCGATGGGTGCCGAACAGAT
>JAAYHO010000129.1 GCA_012735335.1 Gammaproteobacteria bacterium | reverse complement strand
CGACCGGACAGGCCCAGGTTCAGACCATGGTCGACGTTCCAGTCTTCGTAGGCAGCGATCCACTTCTCGGCCTTCATTGCCGCCTTGCGCACCACCGGGCCAGCTTCCATGGAGGTGTGGATCTCGTGACCGGTGCGGTCGAGGAAGCCGGTGTTGATGAACACCACGCGCTCGCTGGCGGCCTTGATACAGGCTTTCAGGTTGACCGTGGTACGCCGCTCTTCATCCATGATGCCCATTTTCAGGGTGTTGCGCTTCAGGCCCAGCAGATCTTCTACGCGGTTGAACAGGTCGTTGGCAAAGGCCACTTCCTCGGGGCCGTGCATTTTCGGCTTGACGATATACACCGAACCTTCACGGGTGTTGCGGCGGGTGGTGTTGCCATTCAGGTTGTGGATCGCCGCCAGGCTGGTGAAGATGCCGTCGAGGATGCCCTCGGGTACTTCGTTGCCGTCCTTGTCCAGCACCGCGTCGATGCTCATCAGGTGACCGAAGTTGCGCACGAACAGCATGGAGCGGCCATGCAGGCTCAGCTCGCTGCCATCGGCGGCGGTGTAGCTGCGGTCGGCATTCATGGTACGGGTGAAATTGCGCCCGTCCTTGCTCATGTTCTCGGCCAGGTCGCCCTTCATCAGGCCCAGCCAGTTCTTGTAGGCCAGCACCTTGTCTTCGGCATCAACCACGGCAACCGAGTCTTCGCAGTCCATGATGGTGGTAATGGCGGCTTCCATCAGCACGTCCTTCACGCCCGCCGCGTCGGTCTTGCCGATATTGCTGTCGCGGTCGATCTGGATCTCGAAGTGCAGGCCATTGTTCTTCAGCAGTACAGCGCTGGGCTCGGCGGCATTGCCCTGGTAGCCGAGGAACTTCTCCGGCTGTTGCAGACCGGTCTGGCTGCCGTCCTGCAGGGATACCACCAGCTTGCCGTTATCGATGCTGTAGCCGGTCGCGTCGTTGTGGGAACCTTTGGCCAGGGGCGCTGCCTCATTCAGGAATGCGCGGGCGAAGGCAATCACCTTGTCGCCACGTACCTGGTTGTAGCCGGGGCCCTTTTCGGCTCCGCCTTCCTCGCTGATGGCATCAGTACCGTAGAGGGCGTCATACAGCGAGCCCCAGCGGGCGTTGGCGGCGTTGATGGCGAAGCGGGCGTTGGTGATCGGCACCACCAGCTGCGGGCCGGCCATGGTGGCGATTTCAGCGTCGACGTTCTCGGTGGTTACCTTGAAATCCGCAGGTTCGGGCAGCAGATAGCCGATTTCCTGCAGAAATTCTTTATAAGCTGCGGCATCATGGGCCTGACCGGCGCGCTGCTGGTGCCAGGCATCGATCTGGGCCTGCAGGTCGTCGCGTTTCTGCAGCAGTGAGCGGTTCTGTGGTGCCAGATCGTGAATCAGCGTGTCCACACCGTTCCAGAAAGCGGTGACGTCAACGCCGGTACCGGGAATGGCCTGCTCATTGATGAAATCATAAAGAACCCTGGCAACCTGGAGATTACCAACCTGGATGCGATCACTCATGAAAACCCCTCACTCTACGGAGAAATTGCGCCTGGGCGCATAAGGACGTGGCATTTAGAGACGCAGCATGTTACACGATGATTCCGCGCAAAGCATGTACGAAGCATTGAAATGTTCCGTAAACGAGGCAGCGCAGCGGATTTTTACCCGTTCAGGCACAGATCGTTCCTGAGCCCATGCAGTGCAAAAGGATCCCCGATGGATCAGACGTTTTTTGACAGGCTTGCCGCGCAATTGCCGTATCTGGAAGTGGGGCGTCCCTTCGATGCCCAGGCGCAACAGTATGCAGCCTATTACGGCATCGATTTCAGCACCGAAGTACAACAGCACCTGGGACATATTCAGGTTGAGGATTTCACTCTGGCAGTGCAGGTCTGGCGTCCCACGACGCCCCGGGGCACGCTGATCATTCTGCATGGTTACTATGACCACATGGGTCTGTACCGGCACCTGATCCGCTGGGCGCTGGAGCAGCGGCTGGCGGTCATGGCCTTTGATCTGCCCGGGCATGGCCTGTCCAGCGGCGAGCGGGCCAGCATCGACTGCTTTCTGCGCTACCAGCAGGTGCTCGACGGCATCATCGAGCAGGCCCGGCTGTGGCAATTACCCGCACCCTGGCATTTTCTCGGCCAGAGTACCGGCGGTGCCATCCTGATCGACCGTCTGCTGCACGGCGAGGTGCCGGAGCAGCAGGGCGAGACCATCCTCATGGCGCCGCTGGTTCGTCCCAAACAGTGGGGCGTCTCCCAGTTCAGTCTCAAGTTGCTGGGCGGCTTCATCCAGCAGTTGAATCGGCGCTTTACCGACAACTCCACCGATCAGGACTTTCTCGACTTCATCCGCCAGCATGACCCGCTGCAGCCCCAGGTACTGCCGGTGGCCTGGGTGCAGGCGCTGGATAAATGGATTCCGCATATCGAAGCTGCGGTGCCCGCCGCCCACCGTCCGCTGGTGGTGCAGGGGCAGGCCGACGGCACCGTGGACTGGCAGCACAATATCAAGGTACTGCAGGAAAAGTTCGACAGCCCCGATCTGTTCTATCTGCCCGAGGCGCGGCATCATCTGGCCAACGAGACCCCGGTGTTCCGCCAGCGCTATCTGGACTGGCTGGGGGAGCGGCTGGGTTACTGAGAGATTCTGGCGGCGTTTCAGCGCCGCTGGTCAGGGATTCAGCGCATCCTGCAGCGCCCGCTCGCTGGCACGATGGAAGGCCTTGCCGCTGGCCGATTCCGCCCAGTCGGCGTAGCGGGTCAGCTCGGCATCCTCCAGCTCGCGGTAGACGTAGGCCAGGGTGTTGGGCAGGTTGGGCCGCATCTGCTGGCGCAGACGTTCACGTCCGCCGCTGCCAGCCTGCTGCGGAAGGGTCATCAGCCCGCCGAGCAGGTCGTTGGCGCTCTGTGCGGCCAGGCCGGTCAGGGCAGTGGATACCTCCACCCCCATTTCCAGGGCGGGCAAGTGATTGGCCAGACGCTCGATCAGCGCCCGTCGTGCCTCGCTCAGTTCCATCACCGGCACGCCCTGCTGCATGCTCGCCACCGAAGCTGGTGAGCTGGCGCGGGTTTCCGCCGTTACTATTTTCTGCCCCAGCGGGCTGTTGAAGAATGCCAGCGCCTGCTGCATCTGCTGATCATCCAGTTCCAGCGCCAGACGGGCCTGGGCGCGGTCATGCATGCCGTTCAGTTCGAAACGCTGGCTGCTGTTGCGCATCAGTGTGTCGCGCAGGGCCACGGGCAACTGCTGGGCATAACGCTGCTGGGCGCTGGCCAGGGCGGCCTGGAAGTGCTGCTGATGTTGCGCCATGCCGCTGGCCTGATAGAGCCTGGCGGTATCGCCGTGGGCCGGGGCGCAGAGCAGCATGAACAGCGCCAGCAGGCCGACAAGGTTACGCAGAGCAGTGGTGTGCATGAAGCCTCGCAGATGATCGGAGCAGAAAATGTTTCGGTGGGTTTTGTCTATCGTTTACACTGGGCGGCGCCCATGTTCATGGGTCTTGTCCACCTGCCGGTATCTCTGCCGGTCAGGTGCCGCTGTGGTCCCGTTTTGAGTACAGATATGATGCCCGAGTTCCCTGCCGCTGCGGTAGATCATCTGGTGCCTGTTGCTGACCGCCTGGTCGAGCAGGGCTGGTCAGTGAGTGACAGCGGGCTGCCTGCAGCAGTGCTCAGTGAGCTGGAGCGCTGTTGTCACTCCCTGTGGGACAGTGACTCTCTGCGCCCGGCGGCCATCGGCCGGGCGGGGGAGCGCCAGGTACGCGCGGAGGTGCGTGGCGATCATATCCGCTGGCTGGATGATTGCCAGCCCAGTGCGGCCCATGATGCCTACCGTGACGCCATGGCCGCGTTGCGCCAGACCCTCAACCGCAGCCTGCTGCTGGGGCTGGACAGCTATGAAACCCATTATGCGCTGTACCCGCCGGGCGCCGGTTATCGCAAACATCTGGACAGGTTCAAGGACAACCCCCTGCGCACCGTCTCCGTGGTGCTCTACCTGAACAGCCAGTGGCAGCCGGGGGACGGTGGCGAGCTGCGTCTGCATCTGCCGCAGGGGGCGCTTGATGTGGAGCCACGGGCAGGTACTCTGGCGGTATTCATGAGCGACAGCATAGTGCACGAGGTGCTGCCGGCCCGGCGGGACCGGGCCAGCCTGGTTGGCTGGTTCCGCCGCCGCCCGGATAACCCGCTGTTGCGCTGAGTCGGGAGGGTGACATGCAGAAGATACTGGTCAGTGCCTGCCTGCTGGGCCAGCCGGTACGCTATGACGGCAACGCCGCCGGGGACCACGCCCTGCTGCAGCAATGGCAGGCGCAGGGCCGGGTGATCGCGCTGTGTCCGGAAGTCAGCGGTGGTCTGCCCACGCCCCGGCCCCCGGCGGAAATTCCCGGCGGGCAGGGTGCGGCGGTACTGGATGGGCAGCTGGCGGTACGGGATATCCACGGGCTGGATGTCACTGCGGCCTTTGTCGCGGGCGCGGATCAGGCGCTGCAGCTGGTGCGTCGGCACGGTATCCGCTACGCAGTGCTCAAGGCGCGCAGCCCCTCATGCGGTAACCGGGAAACCTACGATGGCAGTTTCAGCGGCACCCGGGTCAGCGGCGAAGGGGTAACCGCAGCGGCCCTGCGTCGTGCCGGTGTGCGGGTATTCAACGAGACCGAGTTGGCGCAGCTGGAGCAGCAGCTGCGCGGCGAGGCCTGAGCGGGCTCAGTCGTCCAGCGGTACGAAGCGGTAGAACAGGTTGGGTTCGCTGACCACATAGATGCGCCGCTGGGCGTCGATCGCCAGTCCCTCGGCCTGGGGCACCGTCCGTGTCAGGCCGTGAAACCCCCGGCGCAGCCCAAGCAGGCTCAGGGCCTTGCCTTGGCGGTCATACTCCACCACCATGCGCGACTCGTCACTGAGCAGCAACAGGTGGCCACTGTGTTCGTCGGCCACCACCGAGGACAGATCCGAGACAAACAGGTGCCGCTGCTGGAACATGTGCTTGGCGTAGATATCGATGTGGATCGGACTGTCAGCGTTGATGAAACCGTCCACTATCAGCACCCGCAGTGGGTCGCGCTCGCGTACCAGCAGCAAGTGTTGATGCCGGGCATCCCACGACAGTCCCTCGAAGGCCTTGTTGCCGGGCTCGTCAATGGCCAGGGTCAAGCGAGGGGCCTCGGACACATCCAGGCTGTCCGCACCGTCTGGCAGCTCGATGATACGCAGCCGCTGGTCGCGCTCCTCGGCAATCACATAGCGGTTGCCGCCAACATGTGACAGGCCTTCCATATCGGTGACTCCCTCGATCCGCACCCGCCGCAGCACCTCACCGTCGAGGCTGATTTCCAGCAGCTCGGCACGGCCATTGAGCAGGGCGAACAGGGAGTTGCGTTCGGCGTTGAAGGTCAGCGCGGACAGATCGTCTTCCACCCCCTGCAGCGCCACTGCCTCGATATCCACCCGGTAGCGGCCCAGATGCAGTGCCGACTCGGGCATGGCCTGGCGGTTGAGCTTCCAATGTTGCCAGAGAAATACATCCCATTGCTGATAATGCAGGGTGACGCCACCCATCAGCAGCAGGGCGGCGACCAACAGCACAATTCGTTTCAAAGGCACTCCCGGAATCAGGGTGTTGCGGGTTCGTTTGGAGCCGGGGCTGTGAGGAAAAGTTCCCGGGTGCCTCAGTCGGCCACCCGGGTAGTCTGTTGCAGCAGGCCGGGCAGGCTCAGTTGCAGCTCATCCCCCGGCTGCAGCACTCCGACCCCCGCCGGGGTGCCGGTGAGCACCACATCCCCGGGCAGCAGGGTGAAGACCCCGGCAATATGCTGCAGCAGCGCGATTATGGGG
>JAAYHO010000128.1 GCA_012735335.1 Gammaproteobacteria bacterium | reverse complement strand
GGGTTTTCCTGTTCAGTATCAGCTATCAGCCGATGATCTGAATGTTTGCAGCTTGCTTGCCTTTGGGGCCAGTAGTGATGTCGAAAGACACCTTCTGGTTTTCCGCCAGGGACTTGAAGCCTTGAACCTTGATCTCGGAGAAGTGGGCGAACAGATCGTCACCACCGCCGTCCGGAGTAATGAAGCCGAAGCCTTTGGTGTCGTTGAACCACTTAACTGTACCAGTTGCCATTTCAGATAATTCCTATCAAATTGAAATACTTGAGCAAAATTGCTCAATTAAAAGCGTGGGAATCAAAGATTGCGAGAATGACAAACTTACGTACTGAAAGTGCGCTTGCAGCCTACTACTCTATCTCTTGAAAACCTACGCGCTCACTTTGCCCCGTTACAACGATCAAGTCAAGATATTAGTTTTGTCGAGCTCAGGGACAAACGAACGAAATTCAGTATACGTCAGTTTCTGAAAATAGCACGCCTTTCGTCGGATATTTTAAAAGGTCCCTTGCACCCCCCTGTTGCCCGCTGGAATGCGGCCTGCGAGGGGGTGTTGCGGTTCACAGCTGAGCGCGATCCTCGGGGCGATGATAGGGGTACACGTCGATCACCTTGCCGTCCCGAATCTGCTCTTGCAGACCCTTCCAGTAATCCGCATCAAACAGCTCGCCGTGCATCTGGGTGAACATGCGGCGCTGGCGTATGTCGGCGAACAGGAACACCGGAAACTCTTCCGGGAATACATCATTGGGACCGACCGAGTACCAGGGCTCGGAGGACATTTCCTGTTCCGGATATTGGGCTTCGGGTATATGGCGGAAGTTGACTTCGGTCAGGTAGCTGATTTCGTCATAGTCGTAGAACACCACGCGGCCGTGACGGGTCACGCCGAAGTTCTTCAGCAGCATGTCGCCGGGGAAGATGTTGGCCGCGGCCAGTTGCTTGATGGCCAGACCGTAATCCATCAGCGCTTCGCGGGTCTGGGCCTCGCTGGCGGTTTCCAGGTAAATGTTCAACGGGGTCATGCGCCGCTCGGTCCAGCACTGGCGGATCAGCACCGTATCGCCCTCCATGATCACGGTGGAGGGAGCGACCTCCAGCAGTTCTTCCAGGCACTCGGGCTCGAAACTGTCCCGGGGGAAGCGGAAGTCGGCAAAGTCCTGGGTATCGGCCATGCGGCCGACCCGGTCATGGCGCTTCACCAGCCGGTATTTTTCGATCACGGTGGCGCGGGTGACATGTTTGGAGGGAGAAAATCTGTCCTTGATGATCTTGAACACGGTGTTGAAGCCGGTCAGGGTGAACACCGTCATGACCATGCCGCGGACCCCGGCGGCCATGACGAATCTGTCCTCGGGGTTGCGCGCCATGTAGTCGATCAGCGCCCGGTAGAACTCCGATTTGCCCTGTTTGTAGAAGCCCAGCGCGGTATACAGCTCGGCAATCTGCTTGCTCGGCAGCAGGCGCTTGAGAAAGCCGACCATCTCCACCGGCACCACCACGTCGACCATGAAGTAGGAGCGGGTGAAGGAGAAGATGATCGAAACATCGGACTCGTCGGTGATCAGGGTGTCGACACTGATGCCTTCATCATCCCGGTGAACCAGCGCCAGCACGAAGGGCCATTTCTCGCCCTGACTGAGGATGCGCCCGACCAGGTAAGCGCCCTTGTTGCGGTAGAACACCGGCTGGATCACTTCCACGGTCAAGCCGTGGTCGAGCTGGGCCCAATCCGGCAGGCCCTGCTGCAGGCACTGCACCATCAGTTGCACGTCCCGCTCGTAATCCGCCCAGGACACGTCGAAGGCGTAGTCGTCGAGAATCTGTCGGGCCAGGCTGCTCAGGCAGCCGCCGGAAATGTAGCCACGGGTCAGGGGGATGCGCGAGGGCTTGCGGGTCAGCGGTCGGGTGCTGTGCACGAACATGGTGCGGTCGCTGATCTGGTCATGGCGGTGCATCTTGAAGAACACCGAGTTGAACCAGGTTTCCGCCAGGTCATCATCGAAGCGATCCTCGATCAGCTCGATAAAGGCCGCCTTGATCTGCGGCCAGCGGTCGGCGTCGAGTATGTCGACGCAGGCCGGATCGGCGGACAGCCGGTCGCGGGTCTCGAAGATGCGCTCGTCATAGAGGTTTATGCGGGCGGTGGACACGTCCTGGATCTCGGCCCACTGGGCCTGTTCGAAACGGGCCCGTGCACCGAGGGTCAGCTCCCGGAAAGTCGCACGGTAATCATCGAAAGCGTCCAGCAAACAGCGGGCGACGTGGGCAGCGGAGTCTGACATGGATGGCAACCTGTAACCTGTGGAATGCACAGGATAGCCAGTCGCGAGGGGTGACGGAAGGGCGGGGCGCAAACCGGTACCGGCCGGAGCCGGTACCGGTGCTCACTCAGGGTTCCAGTTCCTGCTCGGTAAACAGCTCGCTGAACAGCATGGTGGACAGGTAGCGTTCACCGGAGTCGGGGAGGATCACCACTATGGTGCGGTTCTGCATGTTCGGCTCCTCGGCCATGCGCACGGCTGCGGCCATGGCGGCGCCGGAGGAAATGCCACAGAGGATGCCTTCTTCGCGCATGATGCGCAGCGCCATGTCCCGCGCCTCGTCATCGCCGATCTGCTCGACGCGGTCGACCAGACTCAGGTCCAGGTTGCCCGGAATGAAGCCCGCGCCGATGCCCTGGATCTTGTGTGGTGAGGGCTTGATCTCCTCACCGGCCTTGGCCTGGGTGATGACCGGGGACAGGGTCGGCTCCACCGCCACGGTGGTGATGGCCTTGCCGCAGGTCTGCTTGATATAGCGCGAGACACCGGTCAGGGTGCCGCCGGTGCCGACCCCGGAGACGAATACGTCGATGCTGCCTTCGGTGTCCTTCCAGATTTCCGGGCCGGTGGTCTTCTCGTGAATTTCCGGGTTGGCCGGGTTCTCGAACTGCTGCAGCAGGATGTACTGGGCCGGCGCGCTCTGGGTGATTTCCTGGGCCTTTTCAATGGCCCCCTTCATGCCCTTGGCCGGCTCGGTCAGCACCAGCTCCGCCCCCAGGGCCTTGAGCACCTTGCGCCGCTCCAGGCTCATGGACGAGGGCATGGTCAGAATCAGCTTGTAGCCCCGGGCGGCGGCAACGAAGGCCAGGCCGATACCGGTGTTGCCGGAGGTCGGCTCGACAATGGTCATGCCCGGCTTGAGCAGCCCGCGGGACTCGGCATTCCAGATCATGCTGGCCCCGATGCGGCACTTGACCGAATGCGAGGGGTTGCGACCTTCGACCTTGGCCAGAATGGTCACGCCCTTGGGGCCCAGGCGGTTGATGCGGACCAGAGGGGTATTGCCGATGGACTGGGAATAGTCCGCGTAAACATGACTCATGACATGACTCCTTGTTGAGATCTACTGCAAATCAGCCTATGCCTCGTACCCCGGAGCGTCAATTGGTTGAACTCCCACCGGGCGCGCCAGTCATTTTTCATATGAACAGAACGCTGCGCTATTCCTTCCTTGTGGTGGCGGTGCTGGCACTGCTGCTGATCATACTGCATCTGCTGCTGCCGTGGCTGGTACGCGAGTATCTGAACGACCGGCTGGCGGACATGGGTGACTATCGCGGTCATATCGAGGACGTGGATCTGACCTGGTGGAAGGGCGCCTACCGGATCAAGGGACTGGAGATCAGCAAGACCGAAGGCGAGATCCAGGTGCCTTTTCTTGATGTGCCGCAGATGGATATCGCGGTGCGCATGCGCACCCTGTGGCGTGAAGGCCTGCTGGTCGGCGAGGTGGATATCCAGCGCCCGGAACTGAACTTCGTAGACGGTGAGACCGAAGCGCAGAAGCAGACCGGTGAAGGGGTCGACTGGCGGGCCCAGCTGGAGGAAATGGTCCCGGTGCAGCTCAACGAGGTCCGTGTGCACGATGGCGTCGTCTCGTTCCGCAACTTTTCCAGCGACCCACCGGTGAACATCAATGCCTCGGCAGTGCAGTTGAGCGTACGCAATCTGACCAACGCCCCGGATGCCCAGGGCCAGCGCAGCGCGGGCATGGACGGTACCGGCCGCTTTCTGGATCATGCCGAGGTGGAGGCCAGCGCCCGTTTCGATCCGCTGGGCCGGGTCGACAATGCGGACCTGCAGTTGCGCATGCTCGGCCTGGATCTGACCCGGATCAATGACTTCGCCTCCGCCTATGGCAAGTTCGACTTCCGCGCCGGAGAAGGGGATCTGACCCTGGAGCTGACAGTGCGCGAGCGGCAGCTGGATGGCTACATCAAACCGTTGCTGCGTCATGTGGATGTGTTCGATCTGGATCAGGACATCCGCAACGAGGACAAGGGCTTCTTCCGCGGCCTGTGGGAGGCTCTGGTGCATGGCGGTCAGGAGGTGCTGCAGAACCAGCGTCGGGATCAGTTTGCCACCCGCATCGAGCTGTCCGGCAGTCTCGACAACACCGAAATGAGCGCCTTTCAGGCCTTCATCGCGATCCTGCGCAATGCCTTTGTCGAGGCCTTCACTCCCCGTTTTGAACGGGCTCTGGAGCAGGGTGAATGACTCCGCTGAATACCCCCTGTGCGTTTACACCCATTCCTGGGCCACGCTATAGTCCCGAGTTGTCCATCAGTTGAACACCCCGGTCTGCGCCGGGCTCAGGTCTCAAGGAATCTCCCATGAAGTTCGAAGGTACCCAGTCCTACGTCGCTACAGACGATCTCAAGCTCGCCGTCAATGCTGCCATCACCCTGGAGCGCCCGCTGCTGATCAAGGGTGAGCCGGGCACCGGCAAGACCATGCTCGCCGAACAGCTGGCTGACGCGCTGGGCGCCAAACTGATCACCTGGCACATCAAGTCCACCACCAAGGCCCATCAGGGGCTGTACGAGTACGACGCGGTCAGCCGCCTGCGCGACTCCCAGCTGGGGGTGGAAAAGGTGCACGATGTGCGCAACTACATCAAGAAGGGCAAGCTGTGGGAGGCCTTCGAGTCCGAAGAGCGGGCCATCCTGCTGATCGACGAGATCGACAAGGCCGACATCGAGTTCCCCAACGACCTGTTGCAGGAACTCGACAAGATGGAGTTCTTCGTTTACGAAACCAACGAGACGATCAAGGCCAGACAGCGCCCGATCATCATCATTACCTCGAACAACGAAAAGGAGCTGCCGGACGCCTTCCTGCGCCGCTGCTTCTTCCATTACATCGCCTTCCCCGACCGGGACACCATGCAGCGTATCGTTGATGTGCACTATCCGAACATCAAGAAGGATCTGCTCAGCGAAGCCATGGATATCTTCTTCGATGTGCGCAAGGTGCCGGGACTGAAGAAGAAGCCGTCCACCTCTGAGCTGGTTGACTGGTTGAAGCTGCTGATGGCCGATGACATCCCCGAAGCGGTGCTGCGCGATCGTGACCCGACCAAGGCCATCCCGCCGCTGTACGGCGCGCTGGTGAAGAACGAGCAGGATGTGCAGTTACTCGAGCGGCTGGCGTTCATGACCCGGCGGCAGAACCGCTGATCCGGCTTTTCCCCCTCTCCCCAACCCCGCTGCCGCGCCCCGGCCCTTCGCAGAGCTCAGGGCGCTCACGCGGGCGAAGCAGTGCTTCGCTTGTTCCGCTTTCGCCCCGCAAGGGGAGAGGGGCTATCCAAGTTTCCCTGAGAGGCTGATACATGCTACTCAATCTATTCAATGAGATGCGCGCAGCGAAGGTGCCGGTATCGGTGCGTGAGTTGCTGGATCTGATCAATGCGCTGAAGCACCACGTGGTGTTCGCCGATATGGACGAGTTCTACTATCTGGCGCGCACGGTGATGGTCAAGGACGAGCGCCATTTCGACAAGTTCGACCGGGCCTTCGGCGCCTATTTCAACGGCCTGCAGAACCTCAACGAGCTGCTGGAAGCGCTGATCCCGGAGGATTGGCTGCGCAAGGAGTTCGAGCGCCTGCTGACCGATGAAGAGCGCGAGCAGATCCAGTCCCTCGGCGGGCTGGACAAGCTGATCGAGGAGTTCAAGAAGCGCCTCGAAGAGCAGAAGGAGCGCCACGCCGGCGGCAACAAGTGGATCGGTACCGGCGGCACCAGCCCCTTCGGCTCCGGCGGCTACAACCCCATGGGTGTCCGCGTCGGCGATGCCGGCAAGCGCCAGGGGCGGGCGGCCAAGGTCTGGGAGCAGCGCGAATACAAGAACCTGGATGACCAGGTGGAACTGGGTACGCGCAACATCAAGGTGGCCCTGCGTCGATTGCGCAAGTTCGCCCGTACCGGCGCCGCCGAAGAGCTGGATATCGACAGCACCATCGACCATACCGCCAAGGACGGTGGGCTGCTGAATATCCAGATGCGCCCGGAGCGACGCAATGCGGTGAAGCTGCTGCTGCTGTTCGATATCGGCGGTTCGATGGACTCGCATATCAAGGTCTGCGAGGAGCTGTTCTCCGCCTGCCGTACCGAGTTCAAGCACCTGGAGTACTACTACTTCCACAACTGTCTGTACGAGTCGGTGTGGAAGGACAATATGCGCCGTACCCAGGAGCGTATTCCGACCATGGACGTCATCCACAAGTACGGTGCCGACTACAAGGTAGTGATCGTCGGCGATGCGGCCATGGCACCCTACGAGATTACCCAGCCCGGTGGCAGTGTCGAGCATTGGAACGAGGAGGCCGGACACGTCTGGATCACCCGCATGCGGGAAAAATTCCCCAAGATGATCTGGATCAACCCCTATCCCCGGGATGCCTGGAACTACACCACCTCGACCCGCATCATTCAGGATCTGATGGAAGACCAGATGTATCCGCTGACGCTGGAAGGGCTGGAGCAGGGCATGCGGTATCTGGCCAAGTAGCCTGCCCGCGACCAGCACGTCATTGCGAGGAGCACAGCGACGCGGCAATCCACGGCCTCGGCGTTGCCGGCAGCATGGATTGCCGCGCCTCTGCGAGGCTCGCAATGACGCTGTGTCTTGTCAGCAGCTCCAATGTCCGGGCGTATAAATCCGCAATCACACAAATTCAGAGATGAAAAACATGAAGCTCAAGCCCGGCCGCTATCGCCACTATAAAGGCATGGACTATCAGGTCATTGATGTCGCGCGGCATTCGGAGACCGAGGAATGGATGGTGGTCTACCGTACCCTGTACGGCGATTTTGACCTGTGGGTCAGGCCGCTGGAGATGTTTGTCGAACAGGTGCAGGTTGATGGCAAAACGTTGCCACGCTTTACCTTTGTCAGCGAAGACGTGTAGGCTCTGGCCCTCCGGAGTGCCCGCCGCTCGTCGGTGGCGTCAGCGCAGGCCCTGAATCGACGGGCCAGATGGATTCATAGATTGAGGAATACCAATACCCATGGGAAAAGCACTGGTCATTGTGGAGTCACCTGCCAAGGCCAAGACGATCAACAAATATCTTGGCAATGACTTTGTGGTGAAGTCGAGTATCGGCCATATTCGTGATCTGCCTACCAGTGGCAGCAGCAAGACCGAGAGCAAACCCAAGGGTGGAGCCAAGGCTGCGTCGGCACCGGAAGTCGACAAGGCGACCAAGGCCAGAATGCAACTGGTCAAGCGCATGGGGGTTGACCCCGAGAATGGTTGGGCGGCGCGCTACGAAATTCTGCCGGGCAAGGAAAAGGTCATCGACGAACTGCGTCGCCTGGCCAAGGAAGCCGATACCATCTATCTGGCAACGGACTTGGACCGCGTGGGTGAGGCGATTGCCTGGCACCTGCGCGAGTCCATTGGTGGTGATGAAAGCCGCTACCGTCGGGTAGTGTTCAACGAGATTACCAAGAAGGCCATCCAGGAAGCCTTTGCCCAGCCCAGCGAACTGGACATGAATCGGGTCAACGCCCAGCAGGCCCGGCGCTTCCTCGACCGGGTGGTGGGCTACATGGTCTCGCCGCTGCTGTGGCAGAAGATCGCCCGTGGCCTGTCCGCCGGGCGGGTGCAGTCGGTAGCGGTCAAGCTGATCGTCGATCGCGAGCGGGAAATCCGAGCCTTCGTACCGGAAGAGTTCTGGGAGGTGCATGCCGATCTGACCACACCGAAGAGCGAATCGGTGCGCTTCGAGGTGGTCAAGGAAAACGGCGAGACCTTCCGCCCGCTGAACAAGGAGCAGACCGACCAGGCGCTGGCCCAGCTGAAAGATGCCGCCTACCAGGTGGTCAAGCGCGACGCGCGGCCGACCAGTACCAAGCCGGGTGCGCCCTTCATTACCTCCACTCTGCAGCAGGCCGCCAGCACGCGGCTGGGCTTCAGTGTAAAGAAGACCATGATGATGGCCCAGCGTCTGTACGAGGCGGGTTATATCACCTATATGCGAACCGACTCGACCAACCTGTCGGCGGACGCGGTGGGTATGGTCCGTGGTTATATAGAAAAGAATTTCGGCAGTCAGTATCTGCCCGACGCACCCAATGTGTATGGCAGCAAGGCCAATGCCCAGGAAGCGCACGAAGCCATCCGCCCCTCTGAGGTAAAGCTCAAGGCCACCGAGCTGAAGGGTATGGAGCGCGATGCCGAGCGGTTGTATGAACTGATCTGGCGGCAGTTTGTGGCCTGTCAGATGCCGCCGGCCAAATACCTGTCGACCACCATCAGCGTGCAGGCGGGTAACTTCGAGCTGCGTGCCCGCGGTCGTATCCTGCAGTTTGACGGTTTCACCAAGGTACTGCCGCCACTGGGCAAGGGCGGCGAGGATGAGGTGCTGCCGGACATGCAGGTGGACAATGTGCTGGGGCTGGTCAAACTCGACCCCAAACAGCACTTCACCAAGCCACCGGCGCGCTACTCTGAAGCCGCTCTGGTCAAGGAGCTGGAGAAGCGCGGCATCGGTCGGCCCTCGACCTACGCTTCGATCATCTCGACCATTCAGGAACGTGGCTATGTCACCCTGAACAGCCGCCGTTTCTACGCCGAGAAGATGGGCGATATTGTTACCGAGCGGTTGAATGAAAGCTTCCCCAATCTGATGGGCTACGACTTCACCGCGCGCATGGAAGAGTCTCTCGACGACGTGGCCGAGGGCGAGCTGGCCTGGAAACAGGTGCTCGACCGCTTCTATGCCGACTTCAAGAAGAAGCTGGAAGCAGCAGGCTCTACTGTTGAAGGTCAGGGCATGCGGGCCAACCAGCCTACCCAGACCGATATTCCCTGTGTTGACTGCGGTCGACCGATGATGATCCGTACTGCCTCCACCGGCGTGTTCCTCGGCTGCTCCGGCTACGCCCTGCCACCCAAAGAGCGTTGCAAGGCAACGGTCAACCTGGTGCCCGGTAACGAAGTCGCGGCCGATGACGAGGAAGGCGAGTCCCGCGTGCTGCGCGCCAAGCGCCGCTGCCCGATTTGCTCCACGGCGATGGACAGCTATCTGGTCGATGAGAAGCGCAAGCTGCATGTGTGCGGTAACAACCCGGACTGCAGCGGTTTCGAGATCGAGCAGGGGCAGTTCAAGATCAAGGGTTACGACGGCCCGCTGATCGAGTGCGACAAGTGCGGTAATGACATGCAGCTCAAGACCGGCCGTTTCGGCAAGTACTTCGGCTGCACCAACAGCGAGTGCAAGAACACCCGCAAGCTGCTGCGCAGTGGTGAGGCAGCCCCGCCGAAGATGGACCCGGTACTGATGCCGGAGCTGCGCTGCCAGAAGGTGGATGATGTCTATGTGCTGCGCGATGGTGCTTCCGGTCTGTTCCTGGCCGCCAGTCAGTTCCCGAAGAACCGGGAAACCCGTGCGCCGCTGGTCAGCGAGTTGCTGCCCCATGCCCATGAGATCGACTCTAAATACGACTTCCTGATGAAGGCGCCGGTAGCCGACCCCGAGGGCAACCCGACGGTGGTGCGCTACAGCCGCAAGACCAAGGAGCAGTACGTGCAGAGCGAGATAGAAGGCAAACCCAGCGGATGGCGGGCCTTCTACGATGGCAAGAGCTGGGTGGTGGAAGACGCCCGCAAAGGCAAACGCTGACAGCTATATCCGAGCCGGATGTTGATGCAGCCCTGCAGAGGGCTGCTGGCTATTCGGGGGTTGAGTCCCCTGATCCCTGGCGCCGGCTGTGGTACACTGCCGCGCTTGACTGACAGGAGACCCCCATGCCTTCATCCTTTCTCGAGATCATTGAGCTGGCCGACGGAACGGTGGCGTTGCGCCGTCCGGATGAGGAGGGCAAGCCGTTGCTGGTGATCGAGTTTTCCGAGGAAGCCAGAGAGTTTCTGCAGGGCAACTATGTTGAAGTGGCCAAGGTCATGATTGGTGCGGGCATGCAGGTGGCCGGACAGATCATGGAAGAGGACCCGGATCTGGACGAGTACCGGGTTCTGCATTGAGCGGCAGCCGGGCGCACGCCCGGCCTGATATCGGGTGAACTGAGCGGCTCAGCTCAGGCCTGACTGCCCATGCGGATATTCAGGCTGGCGCAATGGCCGGACTGGGCTGCGCGATCAAGCATCTGATTGTGCGCCGAGGTCGGCAACCAGCTGACCACCGTGTGGCTGTAGCCCAGCTCGAGAATCTCGCAACACAACTTCAGTGTATTCATGCCGCGCCGCGAGCGGATGATGAGTATGCGCTGAGGGTCCAGCCCGGATGCGCGCAGCCATTTCTGGCTGATCGGCAGCGGCGGGTCGATCAGGCTCAGCCAGCCGGGGCTATTGGCCTGGCTCAGATCCCGCAGTACCGGCGCCAGCAGTTGCAGGCACTGGCGGGGCGAGCCGTTCAGACAGATCTCGCTGGAGCCGACCTGATCGTCCGCCTCGTCCTGGCTGACCGGGGCAGTGATCAGGCTCTGCATGCCCAGTTGTGACGCCATCATGGCGTTGTGCAGCAGGTCTGCCTGTTGCATTGAACCCTTGCTTCGCGCATATCGCATGGTCTACTCCTTCAGTGGCGGATAACGCCAACACTCAAACCTTCGATAACCAGTTCCTGTTCGCCCAGATCGATCTCGATGGGGGCAAATTCGGGGTTTTCAGCAATCAGTGAGACCTTGCGTCCCTGCTTCTGAAAGCGTTTCACCGTCACTTCGTCGTCAATCCGGGCCACCACCACCTGACCGTTGCGCACCTCACTGGTGCGGTGCACCGCCAGCAGGTCGCCATCGAAGATGCCGATGTCCTTCATGCTCATGCCCTTTACCCGCAGCAGGTAATCGGCCCGGGGACTGAAGAAGTCCGGGTCGATGCGGCAGTGGTTCTCGATATGTTCCTGGGCGAGGATGGGGGCACCGGCAGCGACCTGGCCGATCACCGGCAGGCTGTGTTCGTCTTCATCGGCCTCCGGCTCGGCGGGCAGACGAATGCCCCGGGAAGCGCCGGGAATCATCTCGATCGCGCCCTTGCGTGCCAGTGCCTTGAGGTGATCCTCAGCGGCATTCGGGGAGCGGAAGCCCAGCTCCCTGGCGATATCCACCCGGGTCGGGGGGTAGCCATTGGCTGCGGAGTACTCCTTGATGAAGGTCAGTACCTGCTGTTGCCGTGCGGTAAGTTTCTGCATTGTTCGGTGCCTGTTTTTCTATACAGTGACTGTGATTGTATACAGTATTGCGCCGGGCGCAAGTCTCCCGTGGCATTTGCACCGGTGACGGGCTGTGGTAAAACACATCCTGATTGACATCAAGCACGTTTGAAACGTATGTTTCAAACACACGTATTTGGGCGGAGTAGTCTGTGGCACAGTCTGAAACAGTCGAGCGGATTCTGGATGCTGCGGAACACCTGTTCGCCGAGAAGGGGTTTGCAGAAACCTCCCTGCGTCTGATCACCAGCAAGGCCGGGGTGAACCTGGCCGCGGTCAACTATCACTTCGGCTCCAAGAAGGCCTTGATTCAGGCGGTGTTTACCCGCTTCCTCGACCCGTTCGTGACCAGTCTCGAGC
>JAAYHO010000127.1 GCA_012735335.1 Gammaproteobacteria bacterium | reverse complement strand
GCCGGGATCTGACCGTCAACGCCATGGCCATGGACGACGACGGCCGCGTCATCGACCCCTACGGCGGCCAGCAGGACCTGCAGGCACGCCTGCTGCGTCACGTCTCCCCGGCCTTTGCCGAGGACCCGCTGCGGGTACTGCGGGTGGCCCGCTTTGCCGCCCGCTATGCCCCGCTGGGCTTTCAGGTCGCCGACGAGACCCTGGCGCTGATGCGCGAGCTGGCCGAGTCCGGCGAACTGCAGGCACTGACCGCAGAGCGCAGCTGGAAGGAAATCAGCCGCGCACTGATGGAGTCCCGCCCGGATGTGTTCATCCGCGTGCTGCGCGATTGCGGCGCACTGGCTGAGCTGCTGCCGGAGGTGGACTGCCTGTTCGGCGTACCGCAGCCCGAGGCCCATCACCCGGAAGTCGATACCGGCGAGCATGTACTGCTGGTACTGCAACAGGCGGCGGAGATGAAGCTGCCCCTCCCTGCTCGCTGGGCCTGCCTGCTGCATGACCTGGGCAAGGGCCGCACCCCGGAGCGCTTCTGGCCCAGGCATCATGGTCATGAGAAATCCGGGCTGGCAGCGGCCAAGGCAGTCAACCAGCGCTGCAAGGCGCCCCGGGAATGTCAGGAGCTGGCCCTGCTCACCTGCGAATACCACACCCACTGCCACCGGGCGCTGGAACTCAAGCCCGGCACCCTGTTGAAACTGTTCAAGGCCTTCGATATCTACCGCCGCCCGGAACGCTTCGAACTGTTCCTCGGAGCCTGCGAAGCCGACGCCCGGGGCCGCACCGGCCTGCAGGAGCGCGATTATCCCCAGGCCAACTACCTGCGCGGCGCAGCCGAAGCCGCCCGCTCAGCGGAGGTAAAGATACTTCTGGAACAGGGATTCAAAGGCGCCGAACTGGGCGCGGAGATGGAAAAGCTGCGGCTGCAGCGGATAACCGAGTACTGCTGGGAACGTCGAGCACCAGCTCGATGAAGGAGTGACTGGCAGCCCCGGTGGACGAGCTGGTGCTCGTCCCTCCCAGAGAATATCGAGCACCAGCTCGACATGGCGGACCTGGAGCAAACCCCAGCTGCCGGGATGGAACCCGGCACTCCATGGGAGCACCGCCTGCTCGCCTCTCCCTGGGAATGTCGAGTTCCATCTCGACATGGCGGACCTGGAGCAACCCCCAGTTGCCGGGACTCAGGCCGCGCCGCTGCCCGGTGCTGGGCTGGTTTCTGACGGATACTGACGCAGCAGCAACTCCGGAGTCAGCGCCTGACCGCGCCAGTCGAAGGCCACCGGCCAGACCTTCTGCTGTCCGCGCCAGCCCTGCCACAGGGCAGCGCTGCTCTGACCGATACCCGGCAGTACCAGCTGCGGCGCCAGAAGAGCCAGCGGCCACAGCACAAAGGCATTGCGGGTCACCTCAGGGCGGGGCAGCTGTACACCCTCGTGGCAACCACTCAACTCACCGTACAGCAGAATATCGATATCCAGAGTAATGCGCCCGGCGACCTTCTGCTCCCGCCGCCCGCAGGCCGCTTCTATGGCCTTGAGTGCCGCATTCAGGTCGGCCAGCTCCAGTGCGCAGTCAGCGGCCACCACCAGGTTATAGAAACGGGTGGCCAGGATACCCACCGCATCGCTCTCGAAGACCGGCGACAGCTGCAGCGGCCCGAGCAGCTGCTCCAGCGCATCCAACCCGCGCTGCAGGTGATGCTCGCGCTGGGTGTTGCTGCCGATGCCCAGATAGATGCGCATCATGCGCTGCGTTCTCCCCGCTCGATCACCACCCCGACCCCACCGGTGGCCTGGGTAACCGCGCCGG
>JAAYHO010000126.1 GCA_012735335.1 Gammaproteobacteria bacterium | reverse complement strand
CGGCTGGATCAGTTCGATTACGACATGATCCTCACCACCCTGCCGCAGACCCTGTCCCCCGGCTCGGAGCAGCATATCTACTTCCACTCATCCCAGCGGGACGTCAAGGGCAGCCGCAACTATGCGGGCATTGCCAATCCGGTGGTCGATGCCCTGGTGGAAAAACTGCTCAATGCCAGCACCCGCAACCGGCAGATTGCTGCGGCCCGGGCACTGGATCGGGTATTGCTCTGGGAGCACTATACAATTCCAAACTGGTATATAAACTACCACCGCGTAGCCCATCGCAGTACATTGCACTCACCACCCACGCCACCCTATTCACTGGCCGTGCGCACCTGGTGGATGGCGTCAGACGCGAATGAACAATAAAGGCCACTCGATGCTCGATATGTTGAAAACCTGTCTCGGATGCCTGTTGCTGGCCGCCTCCGCCGCCAGCGCCGCACCCGGCCAGCATGCCCTTACCCTGTACGGCGAGCCGCCGAAGTACGCCGAGAACTTCAGCCATTTCGACTACGTCAATCCCGAGGCCCCCAAGGGCGGTGTGCTGCGCCTGTCCGGCTTCGGCAGCTTCGACTCCTTCAATGGCTTCATCAGTCGGGGCACCGCCGCCGACCAGCTGGGTCTGATCTACGACACCCTCACCGCCCACGCGCTGGATGAGCCCTTCACCGAGTACGGGCTGATTGCCGGGCGTATCGAACAGGCCGAGGACAACACCTGGGTACGCTTCCACCTGCGTCCCGAGGCGCGCTTCCATGACGGCCACCCGGTCACCGCGGCCGATGTGGTGTTCACCTTCAATACCCTGCTGGAACACGGCGCACCCTTCTACAAGGCCTACTACGGCGACGTGAAGGAAGTCATTGCCGATAGCGAGCACAGCGTCACCTTCCACTTCCTGCATGGTCGCAACCGCGAGCTGCCGCTGGTGCTCGGCCAGTTACCGGTGCTGCCGGAGCACTACTGGGCCGAGCGCGACTTCACCCGCAGCGGTCTGGAGCCGCCGCTGGGCAGCGGTCCCTACCGCATCGGTCAGGTGCGCCCGGGACGCTCGGTGAGTTTCGAGCGAGTGACCGATTACTGGGCCGCCGACCTGCCGGTACGCCGGGGTTTCTACAACTTCGACCGGATCAACGTGGATTACTACCGGGATCTGGGCGTGGCACTGGAAGCATTCAAGGCCGGCCAGTTCGACTTCAACGAGGAATACAGCGCCAAGAACTGGAGCACCGGCTACGACAGCCCGGCGCTGAGTGATGGTCGCATCATCAAGGAAGAGATCCCCAACCTGAATACCCGGGGCATGCAGGGCTTCGTCTTCAACCTGCGCAAGCCGTACTTCCAGGATGTGCGAGTGCGCAAGGCCATCGCGCTGCTGTTCGACTTCGAGTGGGCCAACAGTCGCCTGTTCCACGGTGCCTACGAGCGCAGCCACAGCTACTTCGGCAACTCCGAACTGGGCGCTGAAGGCCTGCCCGGCGAGGATGAACTGGCATTGCTGGAACCCCTGCGCGAACAACTACCGGAGGCGGTATTCGGCCCGGCCTATATTCCACCGACCACCGACGGCAGCGGCGGTATCCGCGAGCAGCGCCGCGAAGCCTACGCCCTGCTGCAAGAGGCTGGGTGGCGCATCGATAACGACCAACTGGTGAATGCGGATGGCGAGCCGCTGAGCTTCGAGTTCCTGCTGATCCAGGCCGACTTCGAGCGGGTGCTGCTGCCGTTCAAGCGCAACCTGGCGTCGCTGGGCATCGACATGCAGCTGCGCCGCATCGACGTGTCGCAGTACGTCAACCGCCTGCGCTCCCGGGACTTCGATATGGTGGTCACCAGTTTTGCCCAGTCCAACTCCCCGGGCAACGAGCAGCGCGAGTACTGGCATTCATCCAGCGCCGACAACCCGGGCAGTCGCAACCTCATGGGTCTGCAGGACCCGGCGGTCGATCAACTGGTCGAAGGCCTGATCATGGCCGACTCCCGGGCCGAGCTGATCACCCACACCCGGGCCCTGGATCGGGTACTGCGCGCCGGCCACTACCTGGTGCCCAACTACCACACCAGCGTCTACCGGGTGGCCTACTGGGACAAGTTCGCCCATCCGGCGGTTGCGCCCAAATATGACCTCGGTCTGTATACCTGGTGGGCCACCCGCCAGACGGAAGAACCAGCACCGGTCATCCTGCCCGAACCCGAGCAGGAGAACTGATCCATGCTGGCCTATATCATCCGGCGTCTGCTGCTGATCATTCCGACCCTGTTCGGCATTCTGCTGATCAATTTCCTGATCATCCAGGCCGCCCCCGGTGGCCCGGTGGAACAGATGATCGCCAACCTCGAAGGCTTCGAGGGCGCCACCAGTCGCATTTCCGGCAGCATGCAGGGCGAAGTTGCCAGCGGCGGCAACTACCGCGGCGCCCAGGGTCTGGACCCGGAGATCATTGCCGAAATCGAGCGCATGTATGGCTTCGACAAACCGGCCCACGAGCGCTTCTGGCTGATGATCAAGGGCTATCTGACCTTCGACTTCGGCGACAGCTTCTTCCGCGATGCCAGTGTCATCGACCTGATCATCGAGAAGATGCCAGTATCCATCTCCCTCGGGCTATGGACTACCCTGCTAACCTACCTGATCTCCATCCCGCTGGGCATACGCAAGGCGATCCGCCACGGCTCCGCGTTTGACGTATGGACCAGCTCGCTGATCATCGTCGGTTACGCCATCCCCGGCTTCCTGCTGGCGATCCTGCTGATAGTGCTGTTTGCCGGTGGCAGCTACTTCGACTGGTTCCCGCTGCGCGGGCTGACCTCGAACAACTGGGAGGAGCTGACTACAGGCGGCAAGATCCTCGATTATCTGTGGCACCTGGTGCTGCCGATCACCGCCATGGTCATCGGCAGTTTCGCCACCCTGACCATGCTGACCAAGAACTGCTTTCTCGACGAGATCGGCAAGCAGTATGTGGTTACCGCCCGGGCCAAGGGTCTGTCGGAGAACCGGGTGCTCTACGGTCACGTATTCCGCAACGCCATGCTGCTGATCATTGCCGGTTTTCCGGCAGCGTTGATCAGCGTGTTCTTTACCGGCGCACTGCTGATCGAGGTGATTTTCTCGCTGGACGGCCTCGGCCTGCTGGGCTTTGAAGCGGCGATCAACCGGGACTATCCGCTGATGTTCGGCACCCTGTATATCTTCACCCTGCTGGGCCTGGTGGTGAAACTGATCGGCGATATCGCCTACACCCTGGTCGATCCACGCATCGACTTTGAAAGCCGGGAGGGTTGAGCATGTCGCGCTTTACACTTTCCCCGCTGAACCAGCGCCGCTTTGCCCGCTTCCGTGCCAATCGCCGGGGCTGGTGGTCGCTGCATATCTTCCTGGTGCTGTTCGTGCTCAGCCTGGGGGCCGAGTTCATCTCCAACGACAAGCCGCTGCTGGTCAGCTATCAGGGTGAGTTGTATACACCGGTATTCAAACGCTATGCCGAGACCGAGTTCGGTGGCGAATTTCCGATCGAGGCGGACTACCGCAGCCCCTATGTGCAGGAGCTGATCGAGCAGGCCGATGGCTGGATGCTGTGGCCACCAATTCCCTACAGTTACGAAACCATCAACTACGACCTGCAGGTACCGGCCCCCGCCCCGCCCTCGGCGGAAAACTGGCTGGGCACCGACGACCAGGCCCGGGATGTCATGGCCCGGGTGATCTACGGCTTCCGCATCTCGGTGCTGTTCGCCCTGACCCTGACCATTCTCAGCTCCATTATCGGCGTCATCGCCGGGGCCATCCAGGGCTTCTATGGCGGACGTATCGACCTGTTCGGCCAGCGCTTTATCGAAGTCTGGTCGGGGCTGCCGGTGCTCTACCTGCTGATCATCCTCGCCAGCTTCGTGCAGCCGAACTTCTGGTGGCTGCTGGGCATCATGCTGCTGTTCTCCTGGATGGCGCTGGTGGATGTGGTGCGCGCCGAGTTCCTGCGTGGGCGCAACCTGGAATACGTGCGCGCTGCCCGGGCGCTGGGTGCGGGCAACGGCACCATCATGTTCCGCCACATACTGCCCAATGCCATGGTCGCCACTCTGACCTTCTTCCCGTTCATCCTGACCGGAGGCGTGATCACCCTGACCTCGCTGGACTTCCTCGGCTTCGGCCTGCCACCGGGTTCGCCGTCACTGGGTGAGCTGATTGCCCAGGGCAAGGCCAACCTGCAGGCGCCCTGGCTGGGCATCACCGCCTTCGTCGTGCTGTCGGTGATGCTGTCCCTGCTGGTCTTCATCGGTGAAGCCCTGCGCGATGCCTTCGACCCGAGGAAATGACATGACCGAGCCATTGATACGGATCGACAACCTCAGCGTGGCCTTCCGCAGCGAGCAGGAGGAAAACCTCGCCGTGCGTGGGGTCAGCTTCGATATCCAGCCCGGCCAGACCCTGGCACTGGTCGGTGAAAGCGGCTCGGGCAAGTCGGTCACCGCCCACTCGATCCTGCGCCTTTTGCCCTACTCCCAGGCCCGCCACCCCAGCGGCCGGATTCTCTATCAGGGCCAGGATCTGCTGGGCATGACCGAGAAGCAGTTGCGCAAGGTACGCGGCAACCGCATCTCGATGATCTTCCAGGAGCCGATGAGCTCGCTCAACCCGCTGCATTCAGTGGAACGGCAGATCAGCGAAGTGCTGTTCATGCACAAGGGCCTGGACAAGAAGGCCGCCCGCGCCCGCACCCTGGAGCTGCTGGAGCTGGTCGGCATTCCCGAACCTGCCAAGCGCCTGGGTGCCTACCCCCATGAGCTGTCCGGCGGCCAGCGGCAGCGGGTAATGATCGCCATGGCGCTGGCCAACGAGCCGGAGCTGCTGATCGCCGACGAGCCGACCACCGCACTGGATGTGACCGTGCAGCAGAAGATCCTCGAACTGCTGCAGGATCTGCAGCAGAAACTGGGCATGGCGTTGTTACTGATCAGTCACGATCTGAACCTGGTGAGAAAAATTGCCCACCGAGTATGTGTCATGTATCAGGGTCAGGTCGTCGAAGAGAATGATTGCGCTGAGCTGTTCGCCGATCCGCAGCATGAATACACCCGGCAGCTGATCGCCGCCGACCCGTCCGGTACCCCGGTCGCAGCGCAGGCGGATGCGCCGGTGATCATGCGCGCCGAGCAATTGCGGGTCTGGTTTCCGATCCGCAAGGGCGTCTTCAAGCGCACCGTGGGCCACGTCAAGGCGGTGACCGATGCCAGCTTCAGCCTGCAGTCCGGGCAGACCCTGGGCATTGTCGGCGAGAGCGGCTCGGGTAAAACCACGCTGGGCATGGCGCTGTTACGTCTGGTCGAGAGTCAGGGCCTGATAGAATGCAACGGTCAGCGTCTGGATGGCCTGAGTCAACAGGCAGTGAGGCCGGTACGGCGACAGTTTCAGGTGGTGTTTCAGGACCCCTTTGGCAGCCTGAGCCCACGCATGTCGATCGCTCAGATCATCAGCGAAGGGCTGGAGATTCACGGCATCGGCAACGCTGCCGAGCGGGAACAGATGGTGATTCAGGCGCTGCAGGAAGTGGGCCTGGACCCGGACAGTCGCCACCGCTACCCGCACGAGTTTTCCGGCGGGCAGCGGCAGCGGGTGGCGATAGCCAGAGCCCTGGTGCTCAAGCCCTCGCTGATCCTGCTGGATGAGCCAACCTCGGCGTTGGACAGAACAGTGCAGAGTCAGGTGGTGGAGCTGCTGCGGGAACTGCAGCGCAGGCACAACCTGAGTTATCTGTTTATCAGCCACGACCTGGCGGTGGTCAGGGCCCTCAGTCATCAGCTGATGGTCATTCGCCAGGGTGAAATTGTAGAACAGGGGTCGGCACAGCAGATCTTCGCCTCACCGCAACACGACTATACCCGTCAGTTGCTCGAGGCCGCCTTTGCCAACCCGGTATCCGAAAAGTCGGCCTCGGTATGAGGCCCAGTGAAACAGGAAAAGAACATGGGATTTCTCAGCGGAAAGCGCGTACTCATCGTTGGTGTAGCCAGCAAACTGTCCATTGCCTCGGGCATCGCCGCCGCAATGCACCGTGAAGGTGCAGAACTGGCCTTCACCTACCAGAACGAGAAACTGCGGGGCCGGGTCGAAGGCTTTGCCGCCGATTGGGGCTCCAGCGCCGAAATGTGCTTCCCCTGTGATGTGGGCGACGACGCCCAGGTCGAGCAGGTATTTGTCGAGCTGGAAAAGAAATGGCCCGAAGGTATCGACTGCATCGTGCACTCGGTCGGCTTTGCCCCCGGCGATCAGCTGGATGGCAATTTCGCCGAAGTGACCACCCGTGACGGTTTCAAGATCGCCCACGACATCAGCGCCTACAGTTTTATCGCGCTGGCCAAGGCCGGTCGCGAAGCACTGAAGAAGCGCAACGGCAACCTGCTGACCCTGACCTACCTGGGCGCCGTGCGCACCATGCCCAACTACAACGTCATGGGTATGGCCAAGGCCAGCCTGGAAGCCGGCGTACGCTACCTGGCCACCAGCCTGGGCGAGGACGGCATCCGCGTCAACGCCATCTCCGCCGGCCCGATCCGCACCCTGGCCGCCTCCGGTATCAAGAGCTTCCGCAAGATGCTGGCCTACAACGAAGCCCGCACCCCGCTGCGTCGCAACGTGACCATCGAGGAAGTGGGTAACGCCGGTGCCTTCCTGAGTTCCGACCTGGCCTCGGGTATCTCTGGTGAGATTCTCTATGTTGATGGTGGTTTCAATATCACGGCGATGAGCAGTATCGACCAGGAATAAGCTGTACCGGCAGCCGTCGTCAGACGGCTGCTTCCCGGGGTGTAGCGCACCTGCGCTACGCCTCCCACCCTGCAGTTACATCACCGTCGAGCCGGGGCTCGATAATCCACCGCCCGGTTAATTTTTGCCGCTCACCGACTGCACCACCGGATCATCCAGATCCCACCCACCCCCGATAATAGCCGCCAGCTGCACCGTTGCCGCCAGCCGCTGAGCATGGATATCCACCGCTACCCGACGGGTGCTCAGCGTTATGTTCTGGGCGGTCGCCACTTCAAGAAATGACACCTGCCCGGCCCGATAGCGGTTGGTAATGACCCTTTCGTTTTCCTCCGCCAGTTCCAGCAGCGCCTGCTGCTGCTCGGTCTTTTCCGCGAGGATCTGCAGCGTAGCCAGTGCGTCTTCCAGCTCGCGCAGGCTGTCCAGCACGGTCTGCCGATAGAAAGCCGCCTGCTCGTCATAGCGGGCCAGGGCAATATCCCGGCTGGCGGTGCGCTGGCCGCCGTCGAACAGCGTCTGAGCCAGCGTCGGGCCCAGTGACCAGACCCGAGCCGGAGCGTCGAACAGGCCGCTGAAAGTGCCGCTCTGTACCCCACCCCACAGATCCAGCGTTACATCCGGCAGCCAGGCGGTCTGGGCCACGCCGATACGGGCGTTGGCGGCGGCCACCTGGCGCTCGGCGGCGACCACATCCGGACGCCGGGCGATCAGCACTGCGGGCATACTTTGGGGCAGTACTGGCACCGCTGGCAGACGCTCGCCCCGCTCCTGAAGTTCAAGCTCAACCGGTGCCACGCCCAACAACGCGGCCAGGGCATTCTGTTCCCTGGCGCGGGCCGCCTGCAGGTCATACAGGTCGGTACGCAGCGACTGGCGCTGGGTCTCGGCCTGGATCACATCGGCGCGGGAGACGATACCGGCTTCATACTGGTTGCGGGTCAGGCTGGCCGAGCGGTCGTAGGCGACCATGGTTGCGTTGAGGATGGCCTGTTGCCGATCCAGCGCCCGCAGATTGATATAGGCCTCGGCTACTGCGACCTGGATAGCCAGACGCACGGCGGCCAGATCGGCGGCGCTGGCCTGCAGACCGGCCTGGTCCGCTTCCATTCCCCGCCGCACCCGGCCCCACAGATCCGGCGCCCAGCCGATCTGCAGGCGCGCATCGTATTGCTCGATCACCGAGCGGTCACTGCCGCCGCTGCGGCTGCCACCGAGGCTGGCTCCCACTTCCGGGCTCAAACCACCCCGGGTCAGGCGCCACTGGGCTTCGGCGGCCCGAAATCTGGCCTCCGCCTGAGCCAGTGTCTGGTTGGCCTGAACGCTCCGCTCCACCAGCTCACTCAGAGCGTCGTCCTCGAAGGCCTGCCACCAACGGCCACTGGCCGCCCAGCTGCGGGTCGGCATGGGCTGCCAGCCCTGCTGGTAACGAATGCTGGCGGTATCCACGGTTTCCGGTTGTGTGTAGTCCGGCCCCAGGGTACAGGCGGATAACAGCAGCGCGGAGAGAGTCAGAGGCAGTACAGATATTTTCATGGCGAACTATTCATCGAGTCGACCGGTTGCTCCCGGT
>JAAYHO010000125.1 GCA_012735335.1 Gammaproteobacteria bacterium | reverse complement strand
GCAGCAGGTCATCCAGCCGTTGCGTCAGGTGCGCCGGACGCTGGCTGACAGCGATGGGCCCAGAGAGTTGTATGAGCAGGTCAAGGCCTGTGAGCTGGCCGCCGAGTGGCATCAGCTGGCGGTGCTGGAGCGTCTGTGTGCAGACGCGCCCCGTACAGCTGCGCCACTGCGGGAGTGCGTGCTGGCGCATCTGGCATATTGCTGCAATGGGCTGGAGGATGGGCGTTTGCAGCAGTTGGCGGCTGCGGCCTGAGGGAACCTGCGGTGTCGAGATGGAACTCGACACTCCGAGCGGCTCTATCGGGGGAGTGCCGGGCTCCATCCCGGTAATCAGGATGTTTGGCTAATCCTGCGTTGGCGGTGTATCCGCTGCGGGGCTGGCGGCAGGCTTGCGGCTGCGTGATCGGCGCTGACCGCCGCTGGCTGTGCTGGCCGGGTTGTTGCGCTTTTCGATAGCCTGACCGGCCTGTCCTTCGATACGCTCCAGCCCCCGGGCCAGACGCAGGGTCTGGCGTACGTCGTTATTCAACTGACGGATATAGTCCTGGGCCTGCTGGCGGGCCTGGTTCAGCACCTCCAGTTCGCTGTTCAGCTCGGCTATCTTGCTGTGCAGGCGCTCAACTGATTTGCCGCTGTCCGGCGCGTCTTCGGCGGCCAGCTTCGCTTCGCTCTGGGCCAGTTTATCGGTGAGCTTCTGCTGCTCGCGATCGAGCTTGTCCAGCGCCTTCTGGGCATCCTCCTGAGCCTGACTGCAGGCCTGCCCCAGATGCTCGCTGAGCGTGCGGGTCAGGGTCTGCAGCAGGTGCAGGGGTGTGGGTATCGGCGAGTCGGCCTGTTTGCGGGTTTTGCCTGGCACGGGTGACTACTCCACGGTCTCGGTAATGTGTTGGCTGTCCTTGTTGGCGGTATGCAGCACTTCGATCAGGCAGTCTTCCAGTTCAAAGCGCTCATCCAGCAGTCCGCCCATCTTCAGCAGCCGTGACTGCATCACTTCTTCCTTGAGTTGGCGTTTGGTCTTGGCACCATAGTAGTCATTGAAGATGACCGCGAACTGGGTGATGGTTTCGATGCGCGGCATGACTCTGGACATCAGTTCCAGTGCGCGCTCATCACCTGCCTCCTCGGCGCCGCGTACCAACTGCTCATAGATGGAAAAATGCCCCGCCGATACATAATCAAGCAGGGCACTGCAGAAGAGATTGAGTTGCTGCCGCACGCTGGTATCCGGCGCAGTGCGATCCCGCAGCGCGATGTAATGTTCCACGAGTTCCTTTCGATCAGCCAGCCAGCGATCTACCAGCCTGTCGACTCCGCCCCAGTGCTCCTGGGCTGTTGTGCACCTTTCCAGCATGGTCCACCTCGTTGTCCTGATGAAACGGGATAAGAATTGTTGTTCCCGTGGGACAAACAGAATAGGCCAGTCGATGCGCCGGTATCAAGAGCGCATCATGATGGCGGCTCAGTCCTCGCCGCGCAGCAGTTGCACCAGACCGAACAGGGCGAAACCGATAAAGGCCAGCAGGGTGCATTCGGCAATGCTCAGGCCGAGAAAGGTCCAGGTCACCTTGGCGCAGTCGGCGGTGCCGCTGAACAGCAGGGTAAGCATCTCGAATACCGGCAGCACATCGACCATGTAATCCAGACTGGGCAGGCAGGAGGGCAACTGGTCGGATGGCTGGTGCTGCAACCACACCTGACGTCCGGCGGTGGCAGCACCGAAGATCGACAGCAGGCTGACGCCGAGCGCATAACCCCGGGCCGCCAGACTGCGGCTGCGACCGTTGCGCGGTTGCGGGTTGTGCAGCACCGCTGCCAGGCACACCAGGCCGATCAGCAGGAAGGCGAAGCGCTGGATGATGCACAGCGGGCAGGGCAGCAGCTCCATCACGTATTCCATGTAATACGCGGTGGCCAGTAACAGCACACAGATGATGAAAGCGATCAGGTAGAGCGGGCGGGAAGCGGGCAGGGTCATACGCAGATCCATCGGTCGAGTGAGCAACCGGCTACATTAGAGGATGGGCGGGGAGGCTGACAAGTGTTGAGTTTGCCGCCGACTCGGGGTCGGCGGCAAACAGGGCATCAGGCTTCGGCCTGTCCGGCTTCGGCCAGGCGACGCTGTTCGGACTGGGCGAACAGGGCGTCGAAGTTGACCGGCGCCAGCATCAGGGGAGGGAAGCTGCCGCGCAGGACCAGGTTATCGATGGCTTCACGGGCGTAGGGGAACAGAATATTCGGGCAGAAGGCACCCAGGGTATGGCGCATGGAGGCCTCGTCCAGTCCGCCGATGGCAAAGATGCCGCCCTGCTGCACTTCGGCGATGAAGGTGACTTCTTCACCATTGGTGACGGTGGCGGACAGGCTCAGCACCACTTCGTAGATATCGTCCTGCAGCTTGGTGTGACGGGTGTTGAGGTCCAGATTGACCTGAGGATTCCATTGGCTCTGGAACACCGCCGGTGCCTTGGGCGATTCGAAGGACAGATCCTTCACATAGATGCGCTGCAGGGCAAATTGTACCTGCTGCTGATTGGCGCCGTTGGCGGTTGCGTTGTTCTGTTGCTCGTCAGCCATGTTCAGTCCTTGTTGATTCCAGTGTGATCGGGGAAGTCCGGAACGCCAGGCGATTCAGCCATTCCCTGCTTGATTACGAGGCAGTCAGCCTGCCAGCATTTTATCCAGTTTGCCAGAGCGATCCAGCGCTATCAGCTCATCGCAGCCGCCCACATGGGTGCCGTTGATCCAGATCTGCGGAACCGAGGTGCGACCCGCCAGGCGGGTCATCTCGGCGCGCACGGCAGGCTGGCCATCGACGATGATTTCATTGAAGGCCAGACCCTTGCCGCCGAGCAACTGCTTGGCGCGGATGCAGAAGGGGCAGTAGTTGCTGCTGTAGATGGTGATCTCGGTCATGTCATTTAACCAGTGGCAGACTGTCGGCGCGCCAGCCTCCTACGCCATGGGCCAGGCGGCTGACCTGGGTGAAGCCGGCGGCCTTCAGCTGCTTGGCGGCAGTGCCCGCATGCTGGCCGTTGGCACAGGCGAGGATGACGGGTTTATCCTTGTGCTTCTCCAGTTCGACCATGCGCGAGGCAAAACTGTCCAACGGAATGTTGATCGACTCGACAATATGACCGTTGGCGTAGTCCTTCTTCGGACGTACATCCACCACCAGCGCATTGTCCCGGTTGATCAGCGCGGTGGCCTGTTGCGAACTGAGCGCAGCCCCGGATTTGCGACCCTCGGTATAGATCAGCGCTGCCAGTACCAGCAGAAAAGCGCCAGTCAGCAGATAGTGATTGGCTATGAACTCGATAAGGTGTTGTAGAAACTGCATGGAGGTATCATTCCGCGACCATTAAAGCCCGCCAGTATACACAGCCGCCAGCGACGGCAGAACCACCGCCGGGCATGACACGCCGATGCCGGGCAAGTAAACTTGCCGCAGCACGCCTGCCAGGCTCGGCAGAGTATTCCCTTACCTCTATTCACACAGCGAGTTAATCGGATGACAGCAGCTCCCAAACCCGTGGTATTGATGATTCTGGATGGCTTCGGACACAGCGAGTCGCCGGATTCCAATGCCATCATGGCCGCCAACACCCCCGTATGGGATCGTCTGTGGGGCAATGCACCGCGTACGCTGATTTCCGGCTCGGGCATGGATGTGGGGCTGCCGGATGGTCAGATGGGCAACTCCGAGGTCGGTCACATGAACCTCGGCGCCGGCCGGGTGGTGTATCAGGACTTCACCCGGGTGACCAAGGCCATCGCCGATGGCGACTTCTTCGATAATGCGATCATCGGCGCCGCAGTGGACAAGGCCGTGGCCGCCGGGCGCAGCGTGCACATCATGGGGCTGGTGTCT
>JAAYHO010000124.1 GCA_012735335.1 Gammaproteobacteria bacterium | reverse complement strand
TGTCGGTTATTTCGCAGTCCGGTTGCTGGGTGACCGAGTGGGGTTGGTGCTGACCGCCTTGCTCGCTGGGTTGGCCTCCAGTACCGCCTTGACCCTGGCCTTCTCGCGCATGGCCCGGGCCGATGGCAGTCGTAATGCGCTGCTTGGTGCGGGTATAGCGCTGGCCTGCGGCACCATGGGGCTGCGGTTGCTGCTGGAGGTGGCGGTGGTCAACCGAGCGCTGGTGTGGCCATTGCTGCCCGGGCTGTTGGGGTTGGCGCTGGTGCCGCTGCTGGCGCTGGGCTGGATTGTGCTGCGGCGACGGCGCGAGCCACAGGTGCACAGTAACAGTCCGCCAATGAGCAACCCGCTGGACTTGCAGCAGGCATTGGTGATGGCCGGCCTGCTGACCCTGATCTTCATGCTCTCCCGGGGTGCCGAGCACTGGTTTGGCAGCGAGGGTGTCTATGTGCTGGCGGTGCTGGCCGGTATTGCCGATGTGGATGCCATTGCCATTGCTCTGGCGCAGCAGGCCAAAGGTGGTCTGCAGGACGAAGTGGCCGTGCGCGGCATTCTGCTGGCGGCGCTGACCAATACCGCAGTCAAGGCGGGTATCGTACTGGTGGTGGGTGGCTGGCGTCTGGCCCGCTGGGCCAGCACCATCCTGTTGCTGGCCATGGTTGCGGGAGCCCTGGGGCTGGCCTGGGTGTGAACTGCCGGGTCAGAAGATCCCGCTGTCCAGTCCGGCGGCCATGTATAGCCCGAGTTCTTCCACCTCATCGATAAAGCGCGGCTGCCACTCCCCGCGCAGCACCAGCGGGTCCTGTGCCCAGTTCCAGCGCAGGCCGGTGACGATGCTTTCCACTGCCCGGCGGGTGCCGGTGCCATCCATCCCGGCGCGGATATACAGCGCGCAGGGCAGCCCCTGCTTGCGCTCCAGTACCGGGTAGTAACAGCGATCGAAGAAGTCCTTCAGCGCGCCGCTCATGTAGCCGAGGTTCTCGGTGGTGCCGAGCAGGATGGCGTCCGCCTGCAGCACGTCCTCCGGGGTCGCTTCCAGCGGCACAACCCAGCGTACCGCTACGTTCTCGATGCTGTCGGTGCTGGCACCACGCAGGGCGGCCTCGGCCAGTTTGCGGGTATTGTCAGACGGGGCGTGGGCGACGATCAGCAGCTGTTTGGTAGGCATGGCAGGCTCCCTGTATCCGGTGTGATGCCCGGACAGTGTAAGGGATTGCTGAGGGGGGTGGAAAAGGAACCGGGCGGGAGTGTCCCCGCCCGGTAAGTGGACGAACTGATTGTCGCCCGGCGACTGCCTTCAGTTGTTATTCATACTCACGGTCGATCTGGAATACTGTGGTGGTGCCGCTGACTTCGTGGCCCATGATCAGCAGTGGCTCTTCATTGGGCGACTGGTCCGCCGGTACAAAGAAGACACCCTCGGCTCCCAGATCACCGACCAGATCGAGATTGTCCTCCGGTTTCAGATCCCAGTCTTCACGGGTATTGAGGTAGTCGACAAAGATCGGCGCTGATGGGGTGCTGACATCGTAGGCCATCACCCCGCCCATGCGCTCGATACCGATAAAGGCATAGGTCTTGTCGCCCAGCTGACCAACCGTAACGCCTTCCGGCTCCAGTCCCTTGTTCACGCTGCGGCGGTCCATGCTGTCGCCATGGGAGTGGTTGGAGTTGAAGTATCGGGCACAGGGAATCTGGCGATCGGGGCCCAGTTGGCACTCGAAATTCTCGTCCAGATGGGGAACGATTGCTCGGGCCTGTTCTTCCTGGTTGGCGATCAGCAGTTCCATGTGCGCACCCGAATCAAACACCTGCTCGCCGGTATCGCCGTCCCAGATGGCGAAGGAGCGGGCACCGAAGGCATACAGCTGGTCATACATCAGGCGGCTGTTGCTGTCGGCGGCAGTCAGGCTGTCATCCTGCTCGCCGGTGTCGGCGTTATACAGGACCGGTGAACCATCGGGGCGCTTCTGGTAACCATCAACCCAGCTGACCAGAAGGCGACCCATCCAAATGAAGTCGTCGCGGCAGTCACCTGAACTGGTGGCGGTGGCACCACAGTATTCAAATACCTCGGGGTTGAGCATGGCACCGGCGGCCAGATCACGCAGGTGCATGGGCAGGTCATCTCCGGCGCGACGGCCAAAGCCACTGTTGTGCACCAGATGCTTGACTCGCCACTCCTCGATAAAACCGGTAGGGCGATGGGTAGTGTCACCGGAGAAGTAAAGATCGTTGCTCTCCTCGTCACCGTAGAGCCCACCAAACTCCTCACCCCAGGCCCGGGCATCACCCTCGTTGGCGGTGACTATGTAGGTCTTGCCGCCCACATCGTAGGCCGCAATGCTGTCGGGGTGGTACATGCCGACCACGCCAGGCCAGGTGCGGATATTGATCTGGGCACACTCGGCTGTGGGGTCGCCCAGCTGTTCCGCTGTGCATTGCTCACGGTCGCCATCACTGAAATCCGCGGCATTGCGATCCTGACCATGATCCTTGTAATCCAGCGGGAAGATATCGGTCACGCTGGCGCTGGCAATATCGATTCTGGCCAGGGCGTTATTTTCCTGGAGGGATACCCAGGCGGTCTTGCTGTCACCGGAGATGGCCAGATATTCCGGCTCCATGTCCCGGGCAACACTGGCGATATTGGTCGCGCTGTAGGGCTGGTGGTTATTGGCGGGGCCAAAGATGCGTACGCCAGCTTCAATCAGCTCGTCCTTGCGGCTGTTGAAGCTCTCGAAGCCTGCAGTACGTACCTCGCCCAGTTTGCCATCCTCAATGCTGATGACACTGACCGAGCCCTCCGGGTCGACCCGGTATACTTCCCTGACACTCTCGGGGTCGCCGTCAGCGGCAAAATTGTACTCAACACTGGGCTCGCCTTCGTTGGCGGTCAGCAGGTACTTGCCGTCGGGGGTGAAGGTCAGGTTATCGGGTTGGGCGCCCACGGTCACGTGGCCCAGCGGCTCCAGGGTTCTGGCGTTGTACAGCGCGGCATAGCCGTTATCGGTCTTGGTGGCGTTTTCAATGGCTACTGCCAGCAGCCCATCCTTGCCGTCGTCGTGGAAGGCGATGCTGTTGACGGTCGAACCGGAGGTGAGGCCCGACAGGTCGTCGACTGACAGGGTATCAACATAGAGCAGGTCGTCCGGTTTCTCGGCATTCAATACGTCGACCGCGCCTTCTCTGGCGTTGACCATGAATATCTGCTGGTTGATGTGATCATAGGCCGGAATTTCCGCTGCACTCAGGCCGTAGACGCCGCTCTCATAGCGTCCCAGAGGACTGAGGGCAATGCTCGAGGGGGTGAGTTCTGGCGCTGGGGTTTCCTGGCCGACGTCAGAATCACTGTTGCTCTTGCTGCTGCTACTGCTGCCCAGACAGCCACCCAATGCAACTGACATGGCCAGCGCGCTGACCGTGAACCACTTGTTCATGCGTAATCCTTGCGAAAAATGGGGAAGTGGCTCACAGGGATACGCGTGGGCCATGACGGGCGGATAACGGTTCAGTGTCAGGCTGATGACAGCGCTGGGCGGGCAGGGCGCATAACGCAAGCGGGGCTAATGCTTATTCGCTATCAACAGCGGGGACGAAGCTGCAAATCACTCTAATGGAAGCCGCACAGGGTGTGTGAATTTGACTATAGTCAATGACACAGGTGCGACAGTCTGTCGCAGGTTGTGCCCGGCATTCCGTTGAGCGGAAGAATAATAATCAGGAGGTCAGACCATGATCCAGAATGTTGTGGGGCTCTTCAGCAATCCAGACAAGGCGTGGCGAACGATCAAGGCCGGGGAAAGTTCACTGGGCCCGATCTACCTCATGCATATTCTGGTACTGGCGGCTATCCCGGCGGTATCAGCCTATATCGGTACCACCCAGGTAGGCTGGACCATAGGCACGCTGGAACCAGTCAAGCTGACCCAGGCCAGCGCTCTGCAGATGACGGTGCTGACCTGGCTGGCGATGCTTGCCGGGGTCGCGGTCATGGGTGCTTTCATCCACTGGATGTCGCGTACCTATGACGCCAATCCGACCCTGAGTGAGTGTGTCATCTTCGCTGCCTACACCGCTACCCCGCTGTTCATTGCCGGTCTGGCGGCGTTGATGCCGAACCTGTGGCTGGCCATGGCGGCGGGCACGGCAGCGATCTGCTACACCGTCTATCTGCTCTATCAGGGCATTCCCATCTTCATGAATATCCCCTCGGATGAGGGCTTCCTGTTTGCCAGCTCCATCCTGGCGGTCGGCCTGGTGGTGCTGGTCGGCATGATGGCCACGGCGGTGATCTTCTGGGGGCTGGGCATAGGCCCCATCTACCTGCGCTGATCTCTCTCTGCCCGTCATCACGGTCCGCAACGGACTGGTGGTGACGGGTGCATATTTTTCTCCCGGGGGAATACCGGTAGAATGGCGCGTTTTGAGCGTCCCGGGTTTCTACCATGTCCAGCCTCAGCGTCAATCAGAACAAACTGCAGAAACGTCTGCGCCGCATGACCGCGGAAGCCGTTACCGATTACAACATGATCGAGGACGGTGACCGGATCATGGTCTGCCTGTCCGGCGGCAAGGACAGCTACACCATGCTGGACATGCTGTTGCATCTGCAGAAGGTGGCTCCCATCCGCTTCGAGATAGTGGCGGTGAACATGGACCAGAAGCAGCCCGGCTTTCCCGAGCATGTGCTGCCGGCCTATCTGGATGGGCTGGGCATCGACTACCACATCCTTGAACGGGATACCTATTCGATCGTCAAGGAGAAGGTGCCGGAGGGCAAGACCACCTGTTCCCTGTGCTCACGGCTGCGCCGGGGCAACCTGTACACCTTCGCCGACGAGATAGGCGCAACCAAGATGGCCCTCGGGCACCACCGGGACGACATCGTCGAAACCTTCTTCCTCAACATGTTCTACGGCGGCAACCTCAAGGCCATGCCGCCCAAGCTGCGTGCGGATGATGGTCGCAACGTGGTGATCCGTCCGCTGGCCTATTGCAGCGAGAAGGATATTGCCGCCTATTCCGAGCTGCGCGAGTTTCCCATCATCCCCTGCAACCTCTGTGGTTCTCAGGAAAACCTGCAGCGCCAGGTGGTCAAGGGCATGTTGCGCAGCTGGGAGCAGGAGACCCCGGGGCGGATCGACAACATCTTCCGCGCCCTGCGCCATGTGCAGCCGTCCCAGCTGGCCGACACCAGCCTGTTCGACTTTGCCAACCTGCGCATTGATGACAGCGCCACGCCGCGCTTCGTCAATGTGATGAACGTCTGACCGAGCGGAGGCCGGGATGCGTGATTATCAGTGGCTGCAGGAGTACTGCCTGAACCGCTTCGGCTCTCGCGAGGCGCTGGAAGCACGCCTGCCGACACCGCACAGTGCCGAGCAGCTGCGGACCATGCCGGATGACCACTACCTGTCGATGATCGCCCTGCGGGTGTTCCGCGCCGGGCTCAGGCACAGCGTGGTCGATGCCCGCTGGCCGGCTTTTGAGGAAGTGTTCTTCGGCTTTGATCCGCACAAGGTGGTGCTGATGAGCGCCGAGCATATCGAACGGCTGATGCAGGACCAGCGCCTGATACGGCATCTGGCCAAGCTGCGCAGTGTGCCGCGCAATGCACAGATGGTGCTGGACCTGAGCCGGGAGTACGGCAGCATGGGCAACCTGATTGCGGATTGGCCGAGCGGGGATATTGTCGGGCTCTGGCGCCTGCTGGCGCGGCAGGGCAACCAGCTTGGCGGTCTGTCGGTGCCGCGCTTCCTGCGTATGGTCGGCAAGGATACCTTTGTCACCACCGGTGATGTGCTGACCGCACTGGTCGGCATGGGGGTGCTGGACCGGGCCACGGCCACCAGTCAGCGGGATCTGGCAGCGGTGCAGGCAGCCTTCAATCGTTTATCCGAGCAGAGTGGTCGGCCGCTGAGCCAGTTATCCGCGATGCTGGCTTTCACTGTGAATCATTGAGTTACACGCGCTGCATGCGGTTTTACCTGAAGACTTGACCTCAACCTCTTGAGCGGGCAAGGTTGGTGGGTGTTTTCATTGGGGTCATGGCATGCGCCTGCTTCTTCCTCCACTGATATTGGCTGTGGCCGTGCTGGCCGGGTGCGCGAGCGCGCCGCAGACAGCCTCCGTGCCTGTGTCTGTGCCAGTAGCGGCAGCGGTTGAGCCGACCAGATCGCATACGGTAGCCCCGGCCCATGATGACATCCTGTTTCATGCCTTCACCCTGGTCGGCACGCCCTATCGCTGGGGCGGCAGTTCCCCGGAAACCGGCTTTGATTGCAGCGGGCTGATCAATTACGTGTTCCGTGAAACCGCCGGTGTCAGCCTGCCGCGTACCACCGCCGAACTCAGCCAGCTGCCGCGCAAGGCGCCAGGCAATGCGCTGCGTCCGGGAGACCTGGTGCTGTTCTCGACTGGCGGCAAGCGGGTCGATCATGCCGGTATCTACGTCGGTGACGGACGCTTCCTGCATGCCCCCAGCAGTGGCGGGCGGGTGCGTATCGATGATCTGCAGGCCAGCTATTGGCAGCGCAGTTTCAACAGCGCGCGGCGGGTGCTGGATCACTGAAACCGCCGCTCACAGGGGCTGGATTCGCTCCTGCAAACGGCCGCTGCTGACCAGCTCCATGAACTCATCCCCCAGCCGCTGACTTTCCGCTATCGCTTGGCGCCAGTAGTTCTCCCGCCCCGCATCGTCATTGATGAAACGCCGATAATCCCGGCGATCCGGCAGTTTGCCGTAGGGCAGGCGGGCCAGGTAGGCCGGTGAGGGCGCCACCAGCAGCACATCGGCAATCTGACTGGCCTTGCGCCAGGGCAATGCCTTGTCGAACCAGCCGGGGACCACTCGGTCGATGAAGTGGGGGTAGAGCACCACGCCCGGGACCTGCCAGGGCAGATCGAGGTGATAGTCCAGCAGGCCACCATCGCGGTAGACGCCCTGGCTGGCGCCGGGAATATCCCGCACCGCTTCCATGACCATGGGAATCGATCCCGAGGCCAGCAGGGCCGGGCGCAGGTTGTCGGTGCTCAGTGGCACATAGCTGGTGATGAAGTCTTCCAGCTCGGCCAGCGGCGGTCGCAGCCGCTGGTCATGGATGATCACCCGCTCGAACCAGCGCTTGAGATGGCGCCGCCCCAGCAGGTTGGAACCTATCACCCCGCCCAGACCGAGCCCCAGCTGGCGCGGATGGTCGTGCTGCAGCGAGCGCAGCGACTTCACCACCATGATATGCAGGCGGTACAGCGGGCTGTCGAGGATCTCGGCGTCCTGGCCGTCGAGCAGGTCATCCAGCATCTGCGCACAGCGGAGGCTGATCTCGGCCACGCTGATGCCCTTGGGAAAGCGCTGACTGGTGTACAGCTCGCCGAGCCGCTGCAGCCCGGCTACCGGGTCCGGCAGGCAGACACTGGCAAAGCGCCAACTGCCGATGGAAGCGCCGACCAGGCTGCGCTGCTGCGCGGCCTGGGGCAGCCAGTGGCCGAACAGCGCCATATCCAGCCCCTGAATACCCAACGCCTTGGGACCGCCCGCCGCACCCGGAATGAGGTGCACGTCAGCAGGCTGCAGCCCGGCCTCACGAATATGGGTCAGCGCACGATTTCCGGCGCGCAGGGTCAGTGCGGGTTCAGTGATATGAATAGCGACCATGAGTTTTCCAGAACAGAACGGTAGAGCATGTTGTCTCAAGTTTGAATTCAGCTTGTTTTAAGCCTGAATTCAGCTTTCTCATCTACCATGCAATTGTGTTCAAACAACGGAGTTACATGATATGAAAAAACTTATTGCACTGTCTTGCGCTGCGCTGCTGGGTCTGGGTTCTGCCGCCGCTTTCGCTGATGATGATATCAACCGCGAAGAAGCAGCCAAACTGGTAGAGCAGGGCACCATCCAGTCGCTGGAGAGCCTGGAGGAAAAGGCCCTGTCGATCAAGCCCGGTACCATCACCGATCGCGATCTGGAGCGTGACGATGGTCGCTATGAGTACAAGCTGGATATCCGCGCCGATGATGGTACCGACTGGGACATCACCCTGAACGCGGCCACCGGCGACGTCATCAAGACCGAGCAGGATGACTGATTCAACCCGCCGCCTGAAGCCAGCCGCCTTGTGCGGCTGGTTGTGTATTGGGCTGGCGCTGGGCTGGGCAGTGCCGGTGGCCGCTGATGATATCGGTCAGGATGAGGCGCTGCGGTTGGCCGAGCAGGGGCATATCCTGCCCCTGCAAGCGCTGATCGAGGATGCCCTGCGCCGTTTCCCGGGTCGCTTCCTCGAAGCAGAGCTGGAGCGCGATGATGGGCACTACACCTACGAACTTGAAATCGTCACCCGGGATCGCCGGGTGATCGAGCTGGAGTATGATGCTGCAACCGGCAAGCTGCTGGATGTGGATATCGACGAGGATGACTGATGCGGCTGTTACTTGCCGAGGACAATGTCGCGCTGGCCGACGGGCTGATGCAGGATCTGCGGCAGGCTGGTTATGTGGTGGATTGGCGGGCGGACGGCCGGGATGCGCAATTGCTCGGCGAGCAGGAGCATTACGACCTGTGCATTCTGGATCTGGGCCTGCCCGGCAAAGGCGGGCTGGAGATACTGCAGGCCTGGCGCCAACAGGGGCTGAGCATGCCGGTGCTGGTGCTGACCGCCCGGAGCAGCTGGTCGGAGCGTATCGAGGGGCTGCGCGCCGGGGCGGATGATTACCTGGCCAAGCCGTTCCACCCCGAGGAGCTGCTGCTGCGCATTCAGGGTCTGCTGCGTCGCAGTCATGGCCGCGAACCCCAGCAACTGCTGCATGCTGCCGGTCTGACACTGGATGAGGCCAGCCAGCAGGTCTCCGGTCCCGGACTGGATGAGGTGCAACTGTCCGCCAGTGAGTTTCGCATGCTGCGCTGCTTCATGCTGCACGAGGGCAAGCTGGTGTCCAAGGCCCGACTGGCCGAGCATCTGTATGACAACGAGGCCGAGCGCGACTCCAACGTCATTGAGGTGCAGATCAATCACCTGCGGCGCAAACTTGGCAAACAGGCCATCGAGACCCGTCGCGGGCAGGGCTATGTACTGGTAGGACTCAAATGAACTCCATCAGCCGCCAGCTTGGTGGCGGTCTGTTGGTGGTACTGCTGGTTACCGTGATGCTGGTCGGCCAGGGTGCGGTCTGGGTGTTTGACCGGGCGCTGCGGGATTATCTGGGCAGCGACCTGCAGCGCGAGGCCGATACCCTGCTGGCGGCGGTCACCTCCGGGCCCGGTGGCCTGTATCTGGATACCGGGCGGGTCAGCCCGGACTATATGCGTCTGTTCTCCGGGCGCTACTTCATTGTCGAAACCGGTCAGCACCGCTGGCGTTCACGCTCGCTGTGGGACCAGCGCCTGCCAGGGGGTGCCGATGCCCGGGGTAACGGCCTGGTACCGGGGCCCTCCGGCCAGCAACTGCTGGTGCGTTCCGAACGCTTCAACAAGCTGGGTCAGACCGTGGAAATCAGCGTGGCGCTGGACTACCAGCCGCTGCTGCTGGCCTTTGAGCGTGCCCGCAGCTGGCTCTGGGGGCTGGGTGGGCTGGCTGTGCTGATCAGTCTGGTGCTGCAGCAGGTCTTGCTGCAGCGTGGTTTGCGCCCACTGCGCCAGGCCCGGCAGGAGCTGGCCGAGTGGCAGGGTGGCCAGCGCCTGGAGCTCAATGATCAGGTGCCCCAGGAGTTGTTGCCGCTGGTGCAGGAGATCAATCATCTGGGCGCGCAACTGGAACAGATCATCCAGCGCGCCCGCAAGGGTGTGGGTGATCTGAGCCATGGCTTGAAGACCCCTTTGGCAGTCAGCGAAAGCCTGCTGGCCAGAGACGACCTCGGCCCGACAGAGAAGGCCACGCTGAGCGCACAGTTGCAGGAAATCCGCAGGCAACTGGAGCGCGCCCTGCAACGCTCGCGCCTGGCTCCGGAAAGTCATCTGACTACCCGTTTCAAGCCGGCCGAGGACT
>JAAYHO010000123.1 GCA_012735335.1 Gammaproteobacteria bacterium | reverse complement strand
GCGCATCGCCGCGCTGGAGGACTGGGTGCAGGGACCGCTGCGTCCGGATCTGGTGCTGGTGTTCGATGTGCCGGTGGAGCTGGGCATGGCCCGGGCCCGGGCGCGCAGCGCACTGGATCGTTTCGAGCAGGAACAGCAGGCGTTTTTCGAGCGGGTGCGCGATACCTATCTGCAACGTGCCGCCAGTGACCCGCAGCGCTATCGCATCATCGATGCCAGCGGCGATCTGGCTCAGGTGCGACAGGCCATGCAGCCATTGATCGACGAGGTAGTGGCCCGTGTCCGCAGCTGAGCAGAGCGCCGGACCCTGTCCCTGGCATCTGCCGGTATGGCAGGCGCTGACCAGCCGGGCGCAGCAACCCCATGCCTTCCTGTTCGGTGGCAGTGCCGGGGTCGGCAAGCGCCAGTTTGCCGAGGCCTTTGCCGACTGGCTGCTGTGTCTGCAGCCGCAGGGCGGGCGGGCCTGTAACCAGTGCCGCAGTTGCCAATTGCGCCTGGCGGGCAACCATCCGGATCGACTGCTGGTGGCGCCGGAGGAGGAGGGCAAGGCGATCCGTATCGACGCCATCCGTCAGCTGACCGATTTCATGGTGCAGACGGCTCAGCAGGGTGGGCGCAAGGTGGTGATCCTGCATCCCGCCGAAGCGATGAACCTGAACTCGGCCAACGCCCTGCTCAAGTCGCTGGAAGAGCCCACCGCCGAAACCTACCTGCTGCTGGTCACCGACCAGCCCAGCCGCCTGTTGCCGACCATCCGCAGCCGCTGCCAGGTGCAGACGCTGCCGACGCCGGCGCATGACCAGGCGCTCGAGTGGTTGGCCCAGCGGTTGCCGGAGCTGACAGCTGACCAGCATGCCGCGTTGCTGCTGATGGCCGGTGGCGCACCGCTGCGGGCGTTGAGCCTGCATGCCATGGAGGCAGCCAGGCTGCGCGGGCAGGTGGTGGAAGACGTCAAGGCGCTGCTCAAGAGCCAGAAGTCGGCATCCCAGCTGGCCGAGTCCTGGAACGCAGTGCCGCTGGAGTTGCTGGCGGACTGGTTCTGTGACTGGACGCTGGATCTGCTGCGCCTGAAAACCGGCGCTGCCGAGGAGGCGGTCAACACGGATATGGGCAAGGTGCTACCCTATATGGCACGGCGCGTACCCGTGGCGGTGCTGCTGGATTGGCAGAGCTGGTTGCTGGAGCACCGGGGCATGATTCTCGGCAAGGCCAACCTGAACCGGGTGCTGCTGCTCGAATCCCTGCTGCTGCGCTGGAAACAGCTGATGGAAAAGCGCTAATCTGGCCCTTCGGGTCATCAGAGAGTGATAGAAAAGGATAACGCCATGAATACCGCGACTGCCCCAGGCCCCCGTAACGGCATACTATCGCTGACCATCAAGGACAAGTCGGTGCTGTACGCCGCCTACATGCCCTTCATCAAGCACGGCGGCATGTTCATCCCCACCAACAAGAACTACCGGCTGGGCGATGAGGTGTTCATGCTGCTCAATCTGATGGAGGAGCCGGAAAAGATTCCCGTCGCCGGCAAGGTCATCTGGGTCACCCCGCGCGGTGCCCAGGGCAACCGTGCCGCCGGTATCGGCGTGCAGTTCAGTGATCAGGACAATACCGCCCGCAGCAAGATTGAAACCTACCTGGCCGGAGCGCTGAAGTCCGACCGCCCAACCCATACCATGTGAACCATGCTGATAGATTCCCACTGCCACCTCGATCGACTAGACCTCACCGCCCATGGCGGCTCGCTGGATAACGCACTGAATGCCGCCCGCGCCCGGGGCGTGGGCAAGTTTCTCTGTATCGGCGTGGACGCCGCCAATGCGCCGGTGGTGCGGCAACTGGCGGAGCAGCATGAGGATGTCTGGTGCAGTGTGGGTATCCATCCGCTGGATCTGTCGCGCAATGAGCCGGCCACTCTCGACTGGCTGATGGCCGAGCTGGATCACCCCCGGGTAGTGGCGATCGGTGAGACCGGCCTGGACTACCATTACCAGCCGGATGACGCAGCGCTGCAGCAGGAATCGTTCCGCTACCATCTGCAGGCGGCGCAGCAGACCGGCAAGCCGGTGATCATCCACACCCGTGAGGCCCGCGCCGATACCCTGGCGCTGCTGCGCGAAGCGGATCTGCCCAATGCCGGGGTGCTGCACTGCTTCACCGAGGACTGGGACATGGCCCGTGAGGCGCTGGATATGGGCTATTACATCTCCCTGTCGGGTATCGTCACTTTCCGCAATGCCGAGGCGCTGCGCGATGTGGCCCGGCGGGTACCGGCAGACCGCCTGCTGGTGGAAACCGATTCGCCCTATCTGGCCCCGGTTCCGCACCGGGGCAAACCCAACGAGCCGCAATTCGTCTGCGACGTCGCCGCCGCTCTGGCGCAGATCCGTGGCGAAGCGGAACAGACGCTGTGGGAAAACACCACCGCCAACTTCAATCGCCTGTTCCCCCTGGCCGCAGCCTGACCTCCCCGCCAATGCTCCACTCCCTCGGTCATTGCGAGGAGCACAGTGACGCAGCAATCCACGGGCCTCTCCGCCACCGCCCGCACTGGATTGCCGCGCTTCGCTCGCAATGGCGGAGTGGATGTGCCGTACCAGGTAGCACGGCTTGGTCCTCCCACTGTCATTGCGAGGAGCGTAGCGACGCGGCAATCCATGGGCGCTGAAGTCACCGCCCGCACTGGATTGCCACGCTTCGCTCGCAATGACGGAGTGGATGTGCAGTACCAAGCAGTACGGCCTGGTCCCCCCACCGTCATTGCGAGGAGCGTAGCGACGTGGCAACCCATGGGCGCTGAAGTCATCGCTCGCACTGGATTGCCGCGCTTCGCTCGCAATGACGGAGTGGATGTGCAGTACCAGGTAGCACGGTCTGGTCCCCCCGCCGTCATTGCGAGGAGCGTAGCGACGCGGCAATCCATGGCTCTTGCCGGTGTCCCGGTGGGTCAGCTGTGCAGTTTGCCGGTTATCTGGGCTACCAGCTTGCCCTGATGGCGGGCGATTGCCAGTTCGCGTTGATCCGGCTGGCGGGAGCCGTCGCCACCGGCGATGGTGGATGCGCCGTAAGGGGTACCGCCGGCGCTCTGGGATATATCGAACAGCTCCGGCGTGGTGTAGCCGGTGGGAACCAGAACCATGCCGTGGTGGGCCAGGGTGGTCCAGGTCGAGGTAATGGTCATCTCCTGACCACCGCCGGTACCGGTGGAGGTAAAGACGCTGGCCACCTTGCCGGCCAGCGCACCCTTGGCCCACAGCCCGCCGGTCTGATCGAGGAAGTTGCGCATCTGCCCGGACATGTTGCCGAAGCGGGTTGGCGTGCCGAAGATGATTGCATCGTAATCGACCAGTTCCGCCGGGCTGGCCACCTCGGCCTGCTGATCGGTCTTGCCCCCGGCAGCGGCAAAAGCGCTGGCATCCATGGTTTCCGGTACCCGTTTGATGGTGACCTCGGTGCCTGCGACGCTGCGCGCGCCCTCGGCGACCGCCTGGGCCATGGTTTCGATATGTCCGTACATTGAGTGATAGAGCACCAGTACTTTAGCCATGTCATTCTCCTGGTCGATTGATTGGGATGGCTATTGCAGTGTAGGACAGTCCTGCGTCCGGCATCGGCGGTTGTACTGGCTGGTCAGCTGTCTTCGCTGGGTGGGAACAGCAGGGCAAAGCCCTGCAGGGTGCTGTCGATAAAACGCTCGTCGCTGGTGCCCGGGGGAAACTCCATGACCTCGTGGATTACCAGCGAGGCCAGTCCGTGGATATAGGACCAGCCCGCCAGTGCGGCGCGGCGGGTTTCCGCCGAGTCCCGGTCCGCACCGCGCATCCCGGCAACAATGCGCCGCAGCTCGCCGAACGCCTCGGCCCGGGCCTGGGTCAGCTCCGGCAGCATGTCCTCATGGGACAGTTCGGTGCCGAACATCAACTGGTACAGGGCGGGGCTTTTGCGGGCAAAACCGAAATAGATCAGGCAGGCGCTGCGCAGCTGCTGCAGCGGGCTGGCCTCGGTGTGTGGTTGCCGCAGCGCGGCGGCCAGTTCGCGGAAGCCCTTGGCGGCCAGATGCCCGAGCAGTTCACTGCGGTTGGCGAAGTGGTGGTAGGCGGCCGTTGCACTCACCCCCACACGTTCGGATACCGCCCGCAGGGACAGCCGGGTTGGCCCCGCATCTTCCAGCAACTCCCGGGCAGCGGTGAGCAGCTGTGGTGCGAGGTTGCCTACATGGTAGGTATCCCGTGAACGTCTGGTGGCCTTTCGCATGGCAATGATCCTGAACAGAAAACGCGTCCATCTTAACATGAGAAAGTATCTTGACACTGATAAGATAGCTTTATAGCCTGAGCTCAGCCTGTGTTGATTGCATGACGAAAAATGATAAGAGAGGATCGCAATATGGCCACACCCAGCCCCTGGGAGCAGAGTTATCCGCCCAGCCTGCATGGCTATCGCCTTGATCCGCAGCTGCTGGCGGGCAGTGTTGCCGACTTTGCCCGCCAGGGTGCGGAGCGCTTTGCCGATGCCCCGGCCTTTACCCTGGTGCTGCCCAATGGTTTGCACGCCGACCTGACCTTCCGCCAGGTGGACCGTCTGGCCGATGCATTTGCCGCCTATCTGCTGGAGGTGCAGGGGCTGACCACGGGCGATGTGATCGCCATTCAGTTGCCCAACAGCCTGCATTATCCGGTCGCAGTGCTTGGTGCCTGGCGGGCCGGGATGATAGTCACCAACGTCAACCCGCTGTATACCGCCAGGGAGCTGGAAGCTCAGCTGATCGACAGCGGCGCACGCTTGCTGGTGGCCTGCGACCTGTTCGTCAGCCGGGCCGAGCCGGTGCTTACCCGGCTGGGTGTGCGTCTGGTCAGCACCAGTCTGAGTGATTTCTTCCCGCCGCCGGTGAGTGCCGCCATCCAGCAGCAGATGGCCGCCGACAGCGAGGTCAGTCTGGTGCCGCAGATGGCCCATCAAGGCTTTGTCGAGGCGCTGGAGATGGGCCGGGATCTGCCGGTGGTCGCAGCGAAGATGCACCCCCATGCGCTCTACCAGTACACCGGCGGCACCACCGGCGTGAGCAAGGGGGCGATTCTCAGTCATGCCAATCTGCTGGCGGTACTGCGCATGGCCGAGGACTATATCAATGCCTATGGGCTGCATATGGAGCCGGGCGAGGCCATCGCCACATTGCTGCCGATGTACCATATCTTCGCTTTCAACTTCAATTTCCTGCTGATGTTCCTGCGCGGCGGCCGCAACCTGCTGGTGCCCAATCCGCGCCCGCTGGCCAATGCCGCGCCGGTCTTCAAGCATTTCGATGTGCGCTGGATGACCGGTGTCGATACGCTGTTCGCCGGTCTGCTGGCCGAGCCCTGGATGCAGGCCAACCCGCCAAAGCTGAAGCTGGCGATTTCCGGTGGCACTGCCCTGCGTCCGGCTACCGCCGAGCGCTGGCAGGAGCGGGTCGGTCTGATCGTGGAAGGGTATGGCCTGACCGAAACCTGCTGTTTTGTCTCCTTCAATCCACCGGGCGCAGAGACCCGGCTGGGTACCGTAGGGCTGCCGATGCCCGGCAGCCAGATCCGCATCGTCGACGAGCAGGGCGCCGATCTGCCCCTGGGCACGGCGGGCGAGCTGCTGGTACGCGGCCCGCATATCATCGAGAGCTATCTGAACCGCGCGGAAGAAACCGAGGCCGCCTTTGTCGATGGCTGGTTCCGCACCGGGGATATCGCGGTGATGGACCAGCAGGGCTATCTGAGCATCGTTGACCGCAAGAAGGACATGATTCTGGTCTCCGGCTTCAACGTGTATCCCAATGAGGTGGAGGATGTGATCGCCGAACACCCCGGGGTGGCCGAAGTAGCAGTGATCGGAGTGGCGGATGAGCATACCGGAGAGGCGATCAAGGCCTTTGTCACACCATCCGGTCCGGGTCTGCAAGCGAACGACATCATCCAGCACTGCCGGGAGCGGCTGACCGGCTACAAGGTGCCGAAGCATATCGCCTTCCAGGACCAGCTGCCCAAATCCCCGGTCGGCAAGATCCTGCGTGCCCAGTTGCGCAGTCAGTAACATGCCCACGGACAGGCCCGGCGGCATGCCGGAATGGCTGATCAAACTCACCCTTGGCCCTCTGCTGCTGGTCCAGGGCTGGCATACCCGCCGGGTCACCCCGCGGCTGCCCGAAGCGGCCGGGGAGCGTTCGGGAGAACAGGGCAGCGGACCGTACCTGCGGTTGTTGATTGCCGGAGACTCCTCCGCCGCCGGAGTGGGCGTGGCGCATCAGCATGACGCGCTGGCCGGTCAACTGGCTGCCGAGCTGGCAACGGATTTCCGTCTGGGCTGGCGGCTGATTGCCCAATCCGGGGTGGATACACCGCAACTGACTGCTCTGCTGCAATCCCGGGCGGCGGAAAGCTTCGATGCCGTGGTGCTGTCGATCGGCGTCAACGATGTGACCGGAGGCTGCTCGCCCAAGGCCTGGCGGCAGGCCATGCAGCAGCTGTTGCAACTGCTGCGCAGCCGGTTTGGTGTGCGCCAGCTGCTCCTGCTGCGGGTGCCGCCCATGCACGCCTTTACCGGTCTGCCGCAGCCCCTGCGCTGGTACATGGGCTACCGGGCCAGACGTTTCAATCTGCAACTGGAGGCGCTGGTGGCCGAGTACCCGGACTGCCTGCTGAGCGAAGAGCTGACGCTGGCCGGGCCGTTGCTGGCCGCCGACGGCTTTCATCCGGGGGCTCTCATCTATAAACGCTGGGCGGCAGTGATCGCAGACCTGCTGCGCCACTGTCGGAAGTGAAACAGGCTTGTGCAGGACACAGGGCGCTGCGCGCAGTGCTGTATTCCCCAAGGAGAACAAGAAAATGGCTATCAAGGAATTTGTGAAAACGCTGCCGCTGGCATTGGGCCTGCTGGCCTCACCATTGTGGGCCGCGGTATCGCCGGAACAGGCATCAGCGCTGGGTGACAGTCTGACCCCCATGGGGGCAGAGCGCGCCGGTAATGCCAGCGGAGAGATCCCGGCCTGGCAGGGCGGACTGGCCAAGGATGCGGGGCGGGTGGATGCCGGTGGCTTTCTCAGTGACCCCTTTGCTGGTGAGCAGCCGCTGTTTGTCATCACCGCACAGAACATGCAGGAGTATCGCGATCGGCTGACACCTGGCCAACAGGCCATGTTCCAGCGCTATCCGGACAGCTTTCGCATGCCGGTATATACCACCCACCGTTCAGCCAACGTGCCGCCGCACTGGCTGGAGGCCACCCGCAGCAACGCCACCGGTGTGACCCTGACCACCGGCGGTAACGGCCTGGAGAACTACCACATGGGGGTTCCATTTCCGCTGCCCCAGAGTGGCCTGGAGACGATCTGGAACCACCTGACCCATTACGCAGTAGGGCTACGGCGCACCTTTGTTCAGGCCATGCCCCAGCAGAATGGTGCCTTCAACCTGGTGCAGTTTGCCGACGAGCTGCTGCCGTTCCACGAGATGGATAAGCCGGGAAACCTGCTGTTCATGCTCAAGCAACGGGTAGTGGCACCGCCACGCCTGGCCGGTAACGTACTGCTTATCCACGAAACCCTGAACCAGGTGAGCGAGCCGCGCCAGGTGTGGCAGTACAACGCCGGACAGCGTCGGGTGCGCCGCGCACCGCAGGTCGCCTATGACGGCCCGGGAACGGCTTCCGATGGTCTGCGTACCGCCGACAACTTCGACATGTTCAACGGCGCCCCGGATCGCTATGACTGGCAGTTGCAGGGCAAGAAGGAAATCTACATTCCCTACAACAGCTATCGTCTCGACTCGCCGCAGCTGAAGTACAGCGACATCCTCCAGGCTGGCCATATCAATCAGGATCACACCCGTTACGAACTGCATCGCGTATGGCATGTCACTGCCACGCTCAAGGATGGCGCACGACATATCTACGCCGCCCGCGATTTCTATATCGACGAAGACAGCTGGCTGATTGCCACGGTGGATCACTATGACGGCCGTGACACCCTGTGGCGGGTAGGCGAGGGCCACGCCCAGTATTACTACCACCAGCAACTGCCCTGGTTTACCGCCGAGACCCTGTACGACCTGCTGTCCGGTCGCTATCTGGCTCTTGGGTTGAAGAATGAGGAAAACCAGGCCTGGGACTTCGGCTTCACCCCCACCGAGTCCGGCTTCAGTACCACGGCCCTGCGCCAGGCGGGTGTGCGCTGAGCGCACACCCCATGATCATCAACAACAAGAGGAAACCCCATGAATGACCTGATACTCCAGCCCAAAGCCGCAGCCAGCCTGCAACGCTGGCACGACATGATCGAACAGATGGACGTGACGCCGCTGCCGGAGCTGCTGCATCCCGAGGCGGTATTCCGCTCGCCCATGGCCCATTCACCCTACCCGGGGGCACCGGTGGTGGCGACCATCCTCGGTACCGTGATCCAGGTGTTCGAGGACTTCACCTACCATCGTCAGCTGGCCAGCGCCGATGGCCTGAGCGTGGTGCTGGAGTTCAGCGCCAACGTCAAGGGCAAGCAGCTCAAGGGTATCGACCTGATCCGTTTCGATGAGCAGGGCAGGATCGTTGATTTCGAGGTAATGGTGCGGCCGATGAGTGGTCTGCAGGTGCTGGGCGAGGAGATGGGACGGCGGCTGGCGCCCTATCTGGCGGCGCATAAGGGCAAGGCATGACAGGAGGCGGAAGCCTCGCGCGCTCCAGGGATCGGAGACTCGGGTGTCGTGATGCATGCTTCCTGCTGGCTGCGAGGGGGCTCGGCCAGAGCCCGCTCCAACCAGCATTATTAATAACCAAGTGAAATGGTGGGTCTTTATTCGTGAGGTCGAATCCCGTACAATAGCCGCATTACGTCATCGACCAAGAGGCATTTCATGGCAGGCATTCATTTTACCGAGGCTGCTCAGACCTATCTGGCGGAGCTGTTATCCAAGCAGGACACCCAAGGGGTGGGTATCCGCGTGTTCATTACCCAGCCCGGTACGCCCTACGCTGAAACCTGTATTGCCTACTGCAAACCCGGCGAGGAAAAGCCCGAGGATACGGTAATTTCACTGGCTTCCTTCCCGGTATGGGTGGATGCGACCAGTGAGCAGTTTCTGGAAGAAGCCGTGGTGGATTACGCCACTGATCGCATGGGCGGTCAACTGACCATCAAGGCACCCAACGCCAAGGTGCCCATGGTCAACGAGGACAGCCCGTTGAATGATCGCATCAACTATCTGCTGCAGACCGAGATCAACCCGAGTCTGGCCAGTCATGGTGGTGAGATCAAGCTGATCGATGTGGTGGACGGTGGTATCGCCGTGCTGCAGTTCGGTGGTGGCTGTCAGGGTTGTGGCATGGCGGACGTGACCATGAAGGAAGGCGTCGAGAAGACGCTGATTGCACGGATTCCGGAAGTGACCGGTGTGCGCGACGTGACCGACCACTCGATTACCGAGAACGCCTATTATTGATGGAGTGTCGAGTTCCATCTCGACACACAGGCATGATTGATGCCCGGTTGGCCGAGATGGAACTCGGCCCCCCATAAACTCTACTCTATATACCGCTCATGCGGTTCCATCACTGACTGCTGGATTCCCAGCTTCTCTCCATAGATCACCCCATAGGTCAGGACGCTCTGCACGTAGTTGCGGGTTTCGTCGAAGGGGATGGTTTCGATCCAGATATCCGAGGGCAGAGCCGGTTGATCTCTGGTCCATTGGCGTACGCGCCCCGGGCCGGCGTTGTAGGCGGCGGAAGCCAGCACCCGGTTGCCCTGGAACTGCCCGTACAGCTGCGCCAGGTAGGCGGTGCCGAGGGCGATGTTGCGCTCCGGTTCCAGTACCGCACTGCCGGTATTGGCCAGTGGAATGCTGTAACGGCGGGCGGTTTCCCTTGCCGTGGCGGGCATCAGTTGCATCAGGCCCATGGCGCCGGCATGGGAGCGGGCGTCGGTCATGAAGCCGCTTTCCTGGCGGGTGATGGCGTAGACCCAGGTGGAGTTGAGCTGGCGCAGGTTGGCCTGGCGCACGATAGGTTCCTGGTAGGCCAGCGGGAAGCGGATTTCCAGATCGTCCCAGTGCTGGGCCTTGCTGATGCCGCGAATGGCCGGGAAGTACCAGTCCATCTGCCGGGCCAGCGCGGCCTGGGCAATCAGCTCTTCGCGACTGAACAGGCGCTCGGCGTGGTACCACTCGCGGCGCGCATCCAGATAGTCACCCCGGGCAAAGAACTCCCGGGCACGGATGATACCGGCGGTATTGCTGACTCTGGCAGCGGCGCGGGCATCCACGTGTACCTGCTGATGGTTGGTGGCGTAGGGGCGGCGGCTGCGCTCGGCGGCGAGAAAACCATAGAAATCGCGCTCGTTGGCCAGCAGGGCGTACTCGCTGGTCAGCTCGCCGATGGCGGCGTCGGCCAGTTGACTGCTGCGCAGCTGCCAGTAGCGCCAGCGGCTGTGCTGGCGCAGGTGCTCGGGCATGTTGCGGGTCAGGTCCACCGCGTTGTGCCATTGGCCGGTGCGCAGGGCCAGCCGGGCGCGCCATTCACTGACGGTGTCGTCCTGCATGCCCGGGTCGTTGGCGGCCATGAAAGCCAGGGCCCGTGGATCATGGCGACGGGCCAGGCGCACGCCGATATCCCGGGTCAGTGCCAGGCGCTGATCTGCGCTGAAGGGCAGCTGTTTGTAATGTGACCACAGTTCCAGGGCGGCGCTGGCATCGTCCCGGCCGAGGCGGCGCAGGGCGACGGTGACGATATCCGTGAGCTTTTCCACCGGCTGCCGGGCGTTGACCTGGTACTGGCTGACCTGGGCGAGCAGTTTCGGGTTGCTGGCGGTGGCGACAAAGTGTTCGGCCAGGGTGCTCTGGTTGGGCAGGTAACGGGTCAGGTATTTGGCCAGTGCATCCTGGCGGTGCAGCAGGGCCAGACGGATCCGCTCCCAGGCCAGCTCCGGAGTGAGGCCACCTTCGGCCCGCCAGCGCTCGAACAGCGGGTTGCAGCTGTTGGGCTGGGACTGGCCGACGGTCCACAGCTCGGCGGCTCGCTGTCTGGCCTGGTCGGCCTG
>JAAYHO010000122.1 GCA_012735335.1 Gammaproteobacteria bacterium | reverse complement strand
GCAGCGCCTTGCCGTTCTTGTTGCGCGACTGCAGATCCGCACCCTGCACCACGAAGCCGTAACCGGCATCCGAAGCCAGCAGGTACAGCTGCTCATCATCCGGCAGCAGTACGCTGACGAATTCGGCACCCGGCGGCGGACTCAGGCGCCCGGTCAACGGCTCGCCCTGGCCCCGGGCCGAGGGCAGACTGTGGGCGGCCAGTGAATAACTGCGCCCGCTGGAGTCGAGGAACACCGCCTGCTGGTTGGAGCGTCCGCTGGCCTGGGTCAGGAAGCTGTCCCCGGCGCGGTAGGACATACCCGCGCCATCGGCATCATGGCCCTTGGCGCAACGAGCCCAGCCGCGCTCGGAGAGCACCACGGTCACCGGCTCGGAGGGCACCAGATCGTTTTCCGACAGGGCTTTGGCTTCCTCACGCTCGACCAGCGGTGAGCGCCGCTCATCGCCGTAGGTCTCGGCATCGGCCACCAGCTCATTACGCACCTGTTTGCGCAGCAGCTTTTCACTGCCCAGGGTCTTCTGCAGCTGATCACGTTCCTTGGCCAGCGCATCCTGCTCGCCACGGATCTTCATTTCCTCCAGTCGCGCCAGCTGCCGCAGACGGGTGTCGAGAATGTAGTCAGCCTGCAGTTCGGTCAGGCCGAAACGGGCCATGAGCACGGCCTTGGGGTCATCCTCGGTGCGGATGATCTCGATCACCTCATCCAGGTTGAGGAAGGCGATCAACAGGCCGTCGAGCAGATGCAGGCGCGCCAGCACCTTGTCCAGACGGAACTGCAATCGGCGGCGCACCGTGGTGATACGAAAACCCAGCCACTCGCTGATCATGGCGTGCAGGCCCTTGACCGCCGGGCGGCCATCGGTACCAATCACGTTCATATTGACCCGGTAGCTGTTCTCCAGATCGGTGGTAGCGAACAGGTGCTGCATCAGCTCTTCCGCATCCACCCGATTGGAGCGCGGCACTATGACAATGCGGGTCGGGTTCTCGTGATCCGACTCATCGCGCAGGTCGGCCACCAGCGGCAGTTTCTTGGCCTGCATCTGCGCAGCGATCTGTTCCAGCACCTTGGCCCCGGACACCTGATGCGGCAGCGCGGTAATGACGATATCGCCATCCTCCCGCGTCCACACCGCCCGGCAGCGTACCGAGCCACGCCCGGTCGCATAGAGATTGAGCAGCTCACTGCGCGGGGTGATGATTTCCGCCTCGGTGGGGAAGTCCGGCCCCTGGATGTGTTCCATCAGCTCATCCAGCCCGGCGCCGGGGTCATCCAGCAGGCGCACGCAGGCGGCGGCGACTTCCCGCAGGTTATGCGGCGGAATGTCGGTAGCCATGCCCACGGCAATCCCGGTGGTGCCGTTGAGCAGCAGGTTGGGCAGACGGGCGGGCAGCACCACCGGCTCATCCAGGGTGCCGTCGAAGTTCGGTTGCCAGTCCACCGTGCCCTGCCCCAGCTCGGACAGCAGCACCTCGCTGTAGCGGGACAGACGGGCTTCGGTGTAGCGCATGGCAGCAAAGGATTTGGGATCGTCCGGCGCGCCCCAGTTGCCCTGCCCGTCGACCAGCGGATAGCGGTAGGAGAACGGCTGAGCCATCAACACCATGGCCTCGTAGCAGGCCGAGTCGCCGTGGGGGTGGTACTTGCCCAGCACGTCACCAACGGTACGTGCGGACTTCTTGGGCTTGGAGCCGGCCGACAGGCCCAGCTCGCTCATCGCATAGACGATGCGCCGCTGTACCGGCTTGAGCCCATCGCCGATATGCGGCAGCGCCCGATCCATGATCACGTACATGGAGTAGTTCAGATAGGCTTCTTCGGTAAACGACGACAGTGAACGGCGCTCAACGCCTTCCATGCTCAGATCCAGACTGTCACTCATGTTTGCTCTCTACAGGTTGGCGCAAAATCAATTCATTACCCCGCTGGGTAAAATCCAGTTGCTTGAGGGCGCTCATGCCCAGCAGCACATCTTCCCCGACAATGCCCGGCACTATGCCTGCGCTGACGTTGCGCAGATGGATATCACCCAGCTGCAGACTGTCGATGCGGGTGCTCCAGCTTTCGCTCAGGCCGTTGGCAGTACTGACCATCATCGGCCGCCCCCGCTGCAGTTGCAGGCGCTCGGCCACCTCCAGCGGTACCGCAACGAAGGTGGCGCCGGTGTCCAGCAGAAAGGTCACCGGCTGGCCGTTGATCTGACCATTGGCCAGGTAATGACCATACCGGTTGCGCTCCAGTCGCACTTCCACCGCCTCGCCCAGATGCATGGACAGCGGCTGCTGATTGGGATTGCGGCGGCGTTCCTCATAACCGGCAAACCACTGGGCCGCCAGCGCCAGCCCGGCTACCCAGGCCAACACCATCATCACGGTGCCCAGCCGCCGATCCGGCGGCGGTGCCTGGGTCATGGAGCCTGACCGGGCATCAGGCCACCACCTCGGCCAGGTTGCCCTTGCTTTCCAGCCACTGCTTGCGGTCACTGGCGCGCTTCTTGGCCAGCAACATATCCATCAGGGCCTCGGTGCCCTGCATGTCATCCAGGGTCAGTTGCACCAGGCGGCGGGTGTCGGGGGCCATGGTGGTTTCGCGCAGTTGCAACGGGTTCATCTCACCAAGGCCCTTGAAGCGGGTGACCTGAATCCTGCCACGCTTGCTCTCAGCCTCGATGCGATCAAGGATGCCGGCCTTCTCCGCCTCATCCAGCGCGTAGTACACCTCCTTGCCCACATCGATTCGATAGAGCGGCGGCATGGCGACGAACACGTGCCCGGCCTCCACCAGCGGACGGAAGTGGCGCACGAACAGGGCGCACAGCAGGGTTGCAATGTGCAGGCCGTCGGAGTCGGCATCGGCGAGGATGCAGATCTTGCCGTAACGCAGCTGCGACAGGTCATCGGAGCCGGGATCGACGCCAATGGCAATGGCGATATTGTGTACCTCCTGGGAGGCCAGCACCTGACCGGAGTCGACCTCCCAGGTGTTCAGGATCTTGCCGCGCAGCGGCATGATGGCCTGGAACTCCTTGTCCCGGGCCTGTTTGGCACTGCCACCGGCCGAGTCCCCTTCCACCAGAAACAGTTCCGAGCGACGGCTGTCCTGACCGGCACAATCGGCCAGCTTGCCGGGCAACGCCGGCCCCTGGGTGATGCGCTTGCGCTCGATCTTCTTGCTCGCCTTGAGCCGACGGCTGGCGTGGTCGATGGCCATTTCGGCAATCTGCTGACCGATGTCCGCATGCTGGTTCAGCCACAGGCTGAAGGCATCCTTGACCACCCCGGACACAAAGGAAGCGGATTCACGCGAGGACAGGCGCTCCTTGGTCTGCCCGGAAAACTGCGGCTCGGCCATCTTCACCGACAGCACGTAGCTGACCCGCTCCCAGACATCCTCCGGCGCCAGCTTGACGCCCCGGGGCAACAGGTTGCGGAATTCGCAGAACTCGCGGATGGCCTCCAGCAGCCCCGAACGCAGGCCGTTGACGTGGGTACCGCCCTGGGCGGTGGGGATCAGGTTGACGTAGCTTTCCTGTACCAGCTCGCCGCCCTCCGGCTGCCAGAACAGCGCCCAGTCGACCGCCTCCTTGCTCGCCGCCAGAGCACCGGTAAAGGGCTCCTCCGGCAGTGTGGTCCACTGCTGGCAGGCATCGGTCAGATAGTCGCGCAGACCATCCTCGTAGTACCAACTGGTCTTTTCCCCGGACTGGCGGTCATCAAACTCCACCTTCAGCCCCGGACACAGCACCGCCTTGGCCTTGAGCAGGTGCAGCAGGCGGTTGATATTGAATTTGGGGGTATCGAAGTAGCTGCCGTTGGGCCAGAACTTCACCGTAGTACCGGTATTGCGCTTGCCAACGGTGCCGATCACTTCCAGTTCGTTGACCTTGTCGCCGTTTTCGAAGGCGATGGCGTATTCCTGGCCGTCTCGCCGGACCCGCACTTCCAGCCGCAGGGACAGGGCGTTGACCACCGAGATACCGACCCCGTGCAGACCACCGGAAAACTGGTAGTTCTTGCCGGAGAACTTGCCCCCGGCGTGCAGCCGCGTGAGGATCAGTTCGACCCCGGACACCCCTTCTTCGGGGTGGATATCCACCGGCATACCGCGCCCATCGTCGATCACTTCCAGTGCATTGTCCTGATGCAGGATCACCGTCACGCTGCGCGCATGACCGGCCAGCGCCTCGTCGACGCTGTTGTCTATGACTTCCTGGGCCAGGTGGTTGGGTCGGGTGGTATCGGTGTACATGCCCGGGCGGCGACGCACCGGGTCCAGACCGCTGAGTACTTCAATATCATCGGCGTTATAGGACGATTGGGACATAGGGTGTCTGAGTTTCCTTGATCATTCAGAGCGGGTACCGCCTGCCACAGCGGCGACCCAGCATAGCATTCTACCCGGCCTCCCCGCAGGGTTAATACCCCGAGGCACCAGCCTCGGGCAGGAACTGGCCGGGCGCCAGCCGTGACACACGGGTCTCCAGCCGACCGTCATCATACAGGCGCAGCCAGCGGTAACCGGGTGGCTGATTGTCGGTGGCAAAGTCGCTGCTGGCGACGGCAAACTGCACGCAGGTGGACGGTGAGGCGAGCAGTTGCATATGGCCACGGGTCTGCTCCAGCTGCTGATGGATATGCCCCCAGAGTATCGCTCGAACACGCTGATCAGCATCCAGTCGAGCGAACAACTGATCAGCATTCCCCAGCCCCAGCGGCTCCATCCAGTCACTGCCGATCGGTACCGGGTGGTGGTGCAGGCAGACCAGGATATGGCGCTGACCAGCACTGGCCAGCGCCTCATCCAGCCGAGCCAACTGATCATCAGCCAGCCAACCGGAGACCTTGCCCGGCACACTGGAGTCGAGCAACACAATGCGCCAGGCGCCCAGGTCCACCCAGCTGCGACTGAGCCCCTGTTCGCGCCCCAGCTCGGCCATCAGCGCCGCATCATCATGGTTGCCGGGTATCCAGTGGCAGGCCCGGGGGATACGCGTCACTGCGTCGGCAAAGCGCTGATAACTGGCGGTCACCGCATCCTGGGCGATATCCCCGGTGGCCAGCACCAGGTCGATCTGCGGACACTCCTGCAACGCCAGATCAATGACAGCATTCAGTGAAGCCAGGGTATCAATCCCCAGCAGACGTTGCTGTGCATCGGCAAACAGATGGCTGTCCGTCAGTTGCAGCACGCAAACAGAGTCAGAAAACACAGCGGCTTCGGATAAGGGCATCAGGCCGTCCCCTGAACATTTAACCGCCATGATGGCAATAGACGATCAGACAATCCAGCGACTGGCGCACAAGTCCCGGCAGAATGTTCCAAATTTGCTACCGACCTCACCATCCGCGCTCAGCGACCCAGCACCAGTGTCTGACTGCTCAGCCCGTGGCGCTGACAATAACCCAGCCATTCACCGAGAAAATGGTTGAGCTGGTACTTCTCGTCCGGCTGCAGCATCTGCTCGTTGGGATAGGGATAGACCCCGCGAAAACGCCGCCGGTTATAGGCAGCCACCACCTCGGCCATATTCACATCATGGTACAGCCGCACCTCCATACTCGGCGGTGCCAGCCAGTCATGCCGCCGCTCATGGCGCAATTGCAGGCTGGTGGTGTAGGGGCAACGCTCCAAAACGCGCATGACCAGCGACTGCTGACTGGCCTCCGGCACATCCAGCAGTATGCGCCGCTCATCCTGACTGGCCATGTCCGGCATCAGTTGACTGAGCCGGGCGAAGTTGGCCTCGCACACGGCCTGCAGGCTGACCAGATCAACCCGGTAGCGGGGTTTGCTGGCCGCTAGCATGGCTGCGGCCCCGCTTGTTCGCGCAATCGCTGACCATGCAACTGCAGCCATTGCAGGGCGATGATGCTGGCGGCGTTATCGATCTCGCCACGCTCCAGTGCCTGCAACGCCGCCTCCCGGGACAACACCTGCACGCGGATATCCTCGCCCTCCTCGGGCAGACCATGCACACCGCCTACCCCACGGCTGTCTACTGTGGCGCAATACAGATGCACGTGTTCATTGCTACCGCCGGGGGACGGGAAGTAGCGGATGATCGGAGTCAGCTCCAGCAATTGCAGTCCCGCTTCCTCATCGGCCTCGCGGTGGGCCACCTGCTCCGGTGACTCATCGG
>JAAYHO010000121.1 GCA_012735335.1 Gammaproteobacteria bacterium | reverse complement strand
TGGCGACGTCCCCCTGCTCAAGGTCGAGACCCTGCGCGCACTGATCGAGCAGACCAGTACCGACAGTCTGGGCATGCTCACGGTACTGCTGGGTGATCCTACCGGCTATGGCCGCATCATCCGTAACGCCGCCGGTGAGGTTCAGGCGATTGTCGAGCAGAAGGATGCCAGCGCCGAGCAGCTGCAGGTGCGCGAAGGCAATACCGGGATCATGCTGCTGCCGGGCAGCCGGATCAATGCCTGGCTGACCGGGCTGTCCAACAACAATGCCCAGGGCGAATACTACCTGACTGATGTGGTCGAGCTGGCGGTCAGCCAGAGCGTAGCGGTGCAGGTGGTGCAGGCCAGCGATGAGCTGGAGGTGATGGGCGCCAACAACCGTCAGCAACTGTCGGTGCTGGAGCGTGCCTGGCAAAGCCGTGAGGCCGAGCGCCTGATGACGCAGGGCGCGACCCTGGCTGATCCGTCGCGGCTGGATGTGCGCGGTGAGGTGAGCATCGGCCGGGACATCAGCATCGATGTCAATGTGGTGCTGGAAGGCCGGGTGGTGATCGAGGATAACGTCACCATCGAAGCCAACTGCGTGATCCGTGATTCGGTGATCAAGGCCGGCAGCGTGATCAAGGCGTTCAGTCATCTGGACGGTGCTGACGTGGGTGAAGACTGTGACGTCGGCCCCTACGCCCGCCTGCGGCCGGGCACCGTGCTGCATACCAGGGCGAAGATCGGCAACTTTGTGGAAACCAAGAAAACCATCCTCGGTGCCGGGTCCAAGATCAACCACCTGTCCTATGTCGGTGATGCCGAGGTGGGGCGGGAGGCCAATATCGGTGCCGGGACCATTACCTGCAACTACGACGGGGTGAACAAGTTCGTTACCCGCATCGGCGATGGTGCCTTCATCGGCTCCAATACCGCGTTGGTGGCGCCGGTGTCGGTGGGTAATCAGGCGACTACTGCAGCCGGTTCCACCATTACCCAGGACGTGCCCGATGCCAATCTGGGCGTGGGCCGTGGCCGTCAGCGCAATATCGAAGGCTGGAAGCGGCCGGTCAAGCAGGACAAACCGCAGTAACCGGCAGACTTCGCTCCTGTGTCCTATAGTGATCTGAGTCTTTTCAGCGCTGGGCACAGGAGATGAAGGATGTTTGCGCAATTTTCTCAAACGTTGGCCGGGCTTCAATTACCGCTGCGGGTGGTCGTCAAGGGCGGCCCCACGCTGGACCTGGCTGATGAACCCCGGGTTACCCTGCAGATTGATGATCTGAGCCTGCTGCAGGATATGCAGCAACCTACTCTGGACAAGCTGGGCGAGGCCTATATCAACCGGCGACTGGATATCCAGGGCAACATCATGGATGTCATCGAGGTGGCTGATCGGCTGAGCAAGGGGCTGATCGGTGACAGGCCATCGGCGCCGGTCGAACGTACCGAACACGACAAGCAGATGGACGCCGAAGCCATCTCCTACCACTATGACCTGTCCAACGACTTCTATGCCCTGTGGCTGGACCCGCAGATGGTGTATTCCTGCGGCTATTTCCACACCCCCGAGGACAGCCTGGCGGCAGCCCAGACCCAGAAGCTGGATCACCTGTGTCGCAAGCTGCGGCTCAAGCCCGGCGAGCGGCTGCTGGATGTGGGTTGCGGCTGGGGTGGGCTGGCCCGGCATGCGGCCAAGTTCTACGGGGTGCAGGTGCATGGCATCACTCTGAGCCAGGCGCAGCTGGACCTGGCCCTGGCGCGCAACGAGGCGGCCGGGCTGTCCGGGCAGATGACTCTGGAGCTGCGCGATTACCGTGATCTGCCCGGGCAGGAGGATTTCGACAAGGTGGTCAGTGTCGGCATGTTCGAGCATGTCGGGCATGCCAACCTGAATCAGTATTTCCGCGTTCTCCACGATCAGGTCAAGCCGGGCGGACTGGTGATGAACCACGGCATTACCGCCAAATATGTGGATGGTCGTCAGGTGGGGCAGGGTGCGGGCAAGTTCATCGGCCGCTACGTATTCCCCCATGGTGAGCTGCCGCATCTGTCCATGGCCATTGCCAGCATGAGCGAACAGGGCTTCGAGGTGCTGGATGTGGAGGGGCTGCGGCTGCACTATGCGCGCACTCTGGAGCACTGGAGCCACAATCTGGAACAGCAGCTGGAGCAGGCGGCGCAGTACGTGTCAGACAAGGCGCTGCGTATCTGGCGGGTGTACCTGGCTGGCTGCGCCTACGGCTTCAGGCGCAACTGGATGAATATTCACCAGATTCTCGCGGTCAAACCCATGGCGGACGGGAGCCATCATGTGCCCTGGACGCGGGATGATATCTACCGCTGATATGCAGGATTGTGGGGCGTAGCGATGTTATCGGGGTAATATGGGCCTGGTCATATCTGTTCTAGGAAAAGTCATGCGGCTTGCGGGGATTCTGAGTGCTGTCATTGTCTTGCTGGGGTTGACGGTGCTGCCCTGCCAGGCACAACCGCTGGTCGAGGCCCGGTTGGGCGGGCAGGTGTTCCAGCTGGAGCTGGTGGCTGACCCGGAAAGCCGCCGTCAGGGGCTGATGGGGCGTACCCTGCTGCCAGCGGGCACCGGCATGCTGTTCGACTTTCCACCGGGGACCAGCCCGGCGATCTGGATGCGCAACATGCAGATCCCGCTGGATCTGCTGTTTGTCGATGAGCAGGGCCAGCTGTTGCAGGTATTTTCCGAGGTGCCACCCTGCACCGAGCCGCCCTGCGCCATCTACCGGGCGCAGCAGCCACTGCGCTTTGTCATCGAGGTGCCTGCCGGTACCGCTGGCCAGCTGAATCTGCAGCCCGGTGATCGGCTGGATCTGGGCGACCATCAGTCGTCCCCGGCACCCTCTTTCTGATCAATCTGCTCCGGCGTACGCCATTGGCCATCGCTGAACTGTTCACACCAGGCCTTGAGTACCGGCTGGTCGTCCGGGTCGCTGTAATAGTGGATTGCCTGGCGGTAGGCCACTCCCTCGCTGCGGGCGTTGTCACAGATGCCATAGGCGCCGACGGGGCAGCTGTCCATGAAGCTCACGGCAAAGCTGCGTTCACTGATCTGTGGCTGGCAGAAGCTGTCCTTGAACAGCTGTGGCGGAATGCTGATGTTCTGCTGGCACATGCGCACCGGCAACTGATCGTCGGTTGACTCGATCAGGCAGGCATCGGCCAGAGCCTGGGCGCCGAGGCTGAGCAGGATGAGAGCGGTGAATGAACGCAGCATGGAGGTCATGTCCGGACAGTGGTAGTGGCGGGGTTTCGCGGCATGGGCGGTGCGAGAGTTACCTTAAAGCGTCCTTTGGAGGCAGGCAAGAATTGTTCCACGTGAAACCCCAGCGGCTGCTCAGTGAATGCGCGTTACGTTG
>JAAYHO010000120.1 GCA_012735335.1 Gammaproteobacteria bacterium | reverse complement strand
TGGCGGTACAGAAGGTACGGCACCCGATCAGGATACGCATGCTGGAAGTCAAGCGTGTCACCGAGCTGAGCCCGTCCATGCGCCGCATTACCCTGACCGGCGAGGATTTGGCCGGTTTCCATTCCGCGTCCTTTGATGACCACATCAAACTCTTTGTGCCGGAGCGGGCCGGGGCGGTACCGAATCTGCCAACCCTGGGCGAGAAGGGGCTGGACTTTGCCGGGGATGGATCACGGCCGGAGATGCGCGACTATACCCCGCGCCGCTACGACCCGCAGAGCAACGAGCTGGATATCGACTTCGTCCTGCAGCATGCCGGGCCAGCGACCGAGTGGGCGACCCACGCCGAGCCGGGGCACAAGCTGGGTATTGCCGGGCCGCGGGGTTCCTTCGTGATTCCCACCGGGTTCGACTGGCATCTGCTGATCGGTGATGAGACAGCTCTGCCCGCCATTGCCCGGCGTCTGGAAGAGCTGCCCGCATCGACCAGAGCGATGGTCATCATCAAGACCAACAGCGAGCAGGTACGCATTGCGTTGCACGGCCAGTGTGCCGTGGATGTGCGCTGGGTGACCGAGCCCGCTACGCCGCAGGACGGCCCGGGGGCACTGGAGGCCGCCGTGCGCGAGCTGAGCCTGCCCGAAGGTGAGGGCTTTGTCTGGGCCGCCGGTGAATACAGTGATATCCGCGCGGTGCGCCAGTATCTGAGCAGCGAACTGGGGGTGGACAAGGGACGCATTCGTGCGGCGAGTTACTGGCGGCAGGCCCAGGCCAACAGCCATGAACATTTTGACTGAGTTGGTGCGCCACTGAAAAACTTTACTGAAGGTTCCATCGCCCGGCATCTGGGCAGCTTCTCCCTGCCGATTGTCGTTACCAGCCTGCTGCAGGTCTCCATCCAGCTGATCAATGGTCTGTGGGTGGGTAACCTGCTGGGCAGTGCGGCTTTTGGCGCGGTCACGGTCGGCACCATCCTGATGATGGTGGTGCTGGCCTTTGTCATGGGCGTGAATCAGGCCACCCTGACCATCTTTGCCCAGTTGCGCGGTCGGGGCGATACAGGGGCGATCCGTGCCTATCTGAGCACCTTCGTCATCATTCTCGCTGCGCTCGCGGTGCTGATCGGCTGGGCTGGTTATGCCTGGGCCGACGAGCTGCTGGTGCTGCTCAAGACCCCGCCGGCGATTATCGATGAAGCGCGGATCTACCTGCAGATCACCTTCGCCAGCACCCTGCTGCTGGTCGGCTACAACTTCATCAGTACCGTGCTGCGGGCCTTTGGCGACAGTCGCACGCCGCTGTATTTCGTGCTGCTGGCCACGCTGTTGATCACTCTGCTGTCGCCGCTGTTCATGGGCCTGTTCCAGTGGGGTATCACCGGGGCAGCGCTGGCCTTCGTGGCGGCCCAGGGTGGCGCCTTTCTCTACAGCCTGCTGCACCTGGCGCGCAAGTTTCCCGGCCATGGTTTCCGTTTGCAGCTGCCGCGCTGGGTAGAGGTGCAGACCATCATGCGGCTGGGTGTGCCGTCTGGCGCGCAGATGGTGGTGATCCATGCCGGAACCACGGTGATCCTGTCGCTGGTCAACAGCCTCGGCGCACATGCGGTAGCCGGTTTCGGTGCGGCCCAGCGGCTGGATCACCTGATCCTGCTGCCTGCGGTGGCACTGGGCACCGCCATCACTGCCATGGCCGGGCAGAATATTGGTGCCGGGCACTGGCCGCGTATCAGCCAGATCACCCGGGCGGGCATTATCTATACCACCAGCATCATGCTGTTGCTGGCGACCGTGCTGTATATCTGGGCGCAGCCACTGGTGCTGCTGTTCATTCAGGATGAGGCCAGTGTCGACTTCGGCACCCGCTACCTGCGCACCGTGGCGTTCTTCTATCCCTTCATCGGGCTGAACTTCGTGTTCAACAGCGTGGTGCGCGGGGCCGGGGCGATGTTCGCGGTGCTGGTGCTGAATATCATCTCGCTGTGGATCCTGCGGGTGCCGCTGGCCTACGGTGCCACCGCGCTGATTGGCGATAACGGCGTGGCGCTGGGCATCGGCATCAGCTTCGTGATCAGCTCGCTGTTCTCGCTGGGCTATTACCGCTGGGGCGGCTGGCGCAACCGG
>JAAYHO010000012.1 GCA_012735335.1 Gammaproteobacteria bacterium | reverse complement strand
TTCATCGATGATCAGCGTCTGGATCTCGCTCAGATCCAGCCCACCGGCGGCCAGTTGTTCCAGCGCCCGCCCCGGTGTAGCAATGACGATATCCGGATTCTTGCGCAGCTTGGCGGCCTGCACCTTGAAGTCCTCGCCACCAATGACCAGCTCCGGCTTGAGGAAGGTGAAGCGCGCCAGCGCCTGGATGTCCTTGAGAATCTGCTGGGCCAGTTCCCGGGTCGGCGACAGGATCAGTGCCCGGGGTGCCAGCGGCCTGCTTTCATCGTCCAGCAGACGCTGCAGGATCGGCAGCACATAGGCAGCGGTCTTGCCACTGCCGGTCTGGGCGATGATATACAGATCCTCACCAGCCAGCGCATGGGGAATGGCGGCGGCCTGAACCGGGGTCGGCTGGTCAAATGACAGCTCGGACAATGCCTTGAGCAGACGCTCATGCAGGGATAATTCTGTGAACACAGGTGTACCTTCTGGAAACGGGAAGTGCTGACAGGCAGCAATGGGGCAAGTGTATCACTGCTCAGGGAAAAGCCGGGCAACCTGAATACAACGGACAGGGCCACTGCAATAACGCCAGCGGCCCCGGAAAGACAAACCTGCTACCGGATGGATTATTCCACCTCGACTACCTTGGCTTCCGGTGCATGCTTCTTGACTGATTCGATACCGTTGTCACGGGAGGCCACGCTCTCGTACAGCTGGCTGGTACCGATAACCTGATGGTTGGCCGCTTTCAGGTTGAACATGGGCTTGCCCGAGTTGGAGTCCTTTCTTTCATAGCGGTTGTCGTCCGGCGCGTTGGTCTTGACCGACTCGACACCGTTCATGCAGCTTGCCTTGGTCTTGTAGCCTTCGCTGGCAAGAATGTTCTGACCATTGGACGCTTTCAGACGAAAACGATATTCACCCGCCTTATCCTGATACACCTCAAATGTTCCAGCCATACTGCACTCCTTGGTTCCTCATGAGCATCCAATGCCATGGCAACAAGCCTGGTAGCGGCACCGGACGGTTGTTACAACAACTCGATTAGAACGCAAAAGCTGCCGCTTCGCCATACTCCGATGGTGCTTTGTTCTGTTCCCTGTAAACTCGGCCTGCAACGGTTCACTTCACAGTCAATCAAAGGAGCTGACTCCTTCATGAATATCCCTGATCTTCTGCAACAGATGGGCGGTGTCCAGTCGCTGGCCCGGCAGCTTGGCGTAAGCGATGGCGAAGCCCAGCGCGGTGCTGAAGCACTGTTACCGGCCATTCTCGGCGGCATGAAAAAACAGGCACAAGCCGAGCCACAGGGTGTATCCGGGCTGGGCGGACTGCTCGGCCAACTGGGTGGCGGCGGGCTGCTGGATCAGGTGCTCGGGACGCAATCCGCCGATAGCGGGGCGGGCAACAACATCCTCGGCCAGATCTTCGGCTCCAAGGACGTCAGCCGCACCGTGGCCAGCAATGCTGCCGCCAGCTCCGGGCTGGATGCAGGCCTGCTGCAGAAAATGCTACCGGTGCTGACGATGATGGTTACCGGCTACATGAGCAAGATGAGCGCTGGCGGGCAGCAGAGCGGCGGTCTGGGCAACCTGATCGGTGGTTTGCTCGGCGGCGGCAAGCAGCAGAACAGTGCTGGCCTGGCCTCGTTGCTGGATCTGAACGGCGACGGCAACCCGCTGGATGACATACTGCGTCTGGCAGGCAAGCTGCGCTGAGGCAGGACTTCCCTTTTACCGCCGGGGCGCAGCGCCAATGCGCCCCGGGCCGTTCCCTGTTACACTGGCGCCCCTCGGCCAGCCAGGCCTGAACTCAGTATTACCCGCTGGGAAGCGCAACCACCCGATCCGAGATGTTCCCGATGCAACAACCACCCACCCTGTCACGCCCCGGTCCGTCCCGCCGTTTTTCCATTGCCCCGATGATGGAATACACAGATAGACACTTTCGGTACTTCGCCCGTCTTATCTCCCACCATGCCCTGCTCTACACCGAGATGGTCACCACAGGTGCGATTCTGCAGGGCGACCGCGAGCGCTTTCTGGCCTACAGCCCGGAGGAGCAGCCGCTGGCGTTGCAGCTGGGTGGCAGTCATGCGCAGGATCTGGCGCAATGTGCGCGACTGGCCGAACAGGCGGGGTATGCCGAGGTCAACCTGAATGTCGGCTGTCCCAGTGACCGGGTACAGAACAACCTGATCGGTGCCTGCCTGATGGCTCATCCGCAGCTGGTGGTGGATGCGGTGAAGGCCATGCTGGATGCCTGCAGCATACCGGTCACGGTCAAGCACCGTATCGGCATCAACGGTCGGGACAGCTATGAGCAACTGGTGGACTTTGTCGGTCAGGTGCATGAGGCCGGCTGCGAAAGCTTTATCGTGCATGCCCGCATTGCCATTCTCGAAGGCCTGTCGCCCAAGGAGAACCGGGAGATTCCGCCGCTGCGTTACGAGGTAGTACAGCAGCTGAAGAAGGATTTCCCGCAACTGGAGATCATCCTCAACGGCGGGCTGACCGATCTGGAGGTGATGCAGCAGCAGATGCAGACTCTGGATGGGGTCATGGTCGGGCGCGAGGCCTATCACAACCCCTGGCTGCTGGCCCAGGTGGATCAGCGCCTGTATGACGATGACCACCCGGTGCCCAGCCGCATCGAAGTGCTGCAGGCACTGCGGCCCTATATTGCCGAGCATATTGCCCGGGGCGGGGTCATGCACCACGTGACCCGGCATATCCTCGGACTGTTTCAGGGCTTGCCCGGTGCCCGGCACTTCCGGCGCCAGCTGAGCACCGAGATTCATCGTACCGAGCAGCCACTGGCCTTCTATGACCAGTTGGTCGAGGACATGGCTGAGCGTATCCGTCCCCAGGATTGCTCGCTGTAACAGGCTTGAGGTAAGGTCGAAGGCTCCTTTCTCAACTGTTTCGGGTCATCATGCCAAGCAAACTGGACAGCCTTCGCCAACACACGCTGATTGTCGCCGATACCGGCGACA
>JAAYHO010000119.1 GCA_012735335.1 Gammaproteobacteria bacterium | reverse complement strand
GTTCGGCATGGGCAAAGGCCGGGTGCTGCAGCAGGCGCAGCAGGAAGCTGCGGTTGGTCTGTACACCGCCGATCAGGGTGCCGCGCAGCAGGGTCAGCAGGCTCTGGCGGGCCTGCTCCCGGTCATCGCCCCAGGCAATCAATTTGGCCAGCAGCGGATCGTACCAGGGCGAGATCTGATCGCCCTCGCGTACGCCGCTGTCGATGCGCTGGCCCGGGGCCAGCTGCGGTTCCTGATACAAATGCAGAGGCCCACTGGCGGGCAGAAAGTCCCGGTCCGGGTCCTCCGCATACAGGCGTACCTCGATGGCATGCCCGGTCAGAGGAATCTGCTGCTGGTTCAGGGGCAGGGGTTCGCCCCGGGCGATGCGCAGTTGCCATTCGACCAGATCCAGCCCGGTAATGGCCTCGGTGACCGGGTGCTCGACCTGCAACCGGGTATTCATCTCCATGAAGAAGAACTCGCCCCGTTCATCCAGCAGGAACTCGACGGTACCAGCCCCGACATAACCTATCGCCTGGGCTGCCTTGACTGCCGCCTGGCCCATGGCCTCGCGCTGTTGCTGGTCCAGGCCGGGGGCGGGAGCTTCCTCGATGACCTTCTGGTGTCGGCGCTGGATGGAGCAGTCCCGCTCGTGCAGATAGACGCAGTTGCCTTGCTGATCGGCGAAGACCTGGATTTCCACATGGCGTGGCTTGAGCAGGTATTTCTCCAGCAGCATGCGGTTGTCGCCGAACGCGGCTAGGGCTTCGCGCTGGGCCGATTGCAGCGCCTCGGGCAGTTCCTGCTCGGCGTGGACTATCTTCATGCCCTTGCCGCCGCCGCCGGCGCTGGCCTTGAGCAGCACCGGATAGCCGATCTCGGCAGCAGCCCGGATAAAGTCCTCCAGCGCCTGCTGTTCACCGTGGTAGCCGGGTACCAGCGGCACGCCGGCCTGTTCCATCAGGGTCTTGGCGGCGGATTTGCTGCCCATGGCTTCGATGGCGCTGGCGGGCGGGCCGATCAGGATCAGCCCGGCCTCGGCCACTGCCCGGGCAAAAACCGGGTTCTCCGACAGGAACCCATAGCCGGGGTGGATGGCCTGGGCGCCGCTGTCCCGGGCGGCGCTGATGATGCGCTGGATATCCAGATAGCTCTCGCTGGCCCGGGCGCCGCCGAGGTTGATGGCCAGATCCGCCTCTGCCACATGCCGGGCGTGGCGGTCGATATCACTGTGCACCGCTACCGTGGTGATGCCCATGGCCCGGGCGGTGCGCATGATGCGGCAGGCGATCTCGCCACGGTTGGCGATCAACAGACGTTGGATCATGGCTCGTACTCCGCTGACCAGCCCGGCGGGCGCTTGTCCAGAAAGGCCCGCAGCCCCTCCTGGCCTTCGGCGCTGACGCGAATCCGGGCGATGCTCTGTTCGGTAAAGTGGCGCAGCTCGTCGGACAGGGTATGGCGGGTAGCTTCATGCATCAGCGCCTTGCTGGCGCGCATGGCCTGGGGGCTGTTGCGCAGCAGATTGGTCAGCCAGCTGTCGACCAGTTGATCCAGTTGCTCGGCGGGGCAGATTTCCGACAACAGCCCCAGTTCCCGCGCACGCTGGCCGTCAAAACGCTCACCGCTGATGGCGTAGCGACGACAGGCACGCTCGCCGATGGCTTTGAGCACAAAGGGGCTGACCACCGCCGGGGCCAGGCCGATGCGCACTTCGGATAGCGATAACAGCGCATCCTCGGCGCCCAGCGCCATATCGCAACAGGCAATCAGCCCCAGCGCACCACCGAAGGCTGCGCCCTGAACCACCGCCAGGGTCGGCATGGGCAACTGGTACAGCCGATACATCAATTCGGCCAGCGCCTCGGCATCCCGTAGATTGGCGGCGTAGTCCAGCTCGGCAGCCTCGCGCATCCACTCCAGATCGGCCCCGGCACTGAAGTGCTTGCCCCGGGCGCGCAGCAGTAGCAGGCGCAGCTGGTCTTCTTTATGCAGTTGCTCCAGTGCTTGCAGCAGCTCGGCGATCATCTCGGCGTTGAAGGCATTGTGCTTTGATGGGCGGTTCAGCCACAGGGTGGTGTGGCCCTGGGGGTGGTGTTCGAGCTGTATGGTGTGGAATGGCATGGTTGTTTGGTTCCCCCTCTCCTCTGACCTTCACATCCTGAACACCCCAAATCCCGTCTCCTCTACCTCCCCATTCAAACTCGCCGATATTGCCAGCCCCAGCACATCCCTGGTCTGCGCCGGGTCGATCACGCCGTCATCCCACAGCCGGGCGCTGGAGTACCAGGGGTGGCCCTGGTGTTCGTATTGTTCCAGTATCGGCTGGCGCAGTTGCTGTTCCTCCTGCTCCGAGAAAACCTCGCCCCGGCGTTCGGCCTGTTCCCGTTTGACCTGTACCAGCACCCCGGCGGCCTGTTCGCCGCCCATGACGCCGATACGGGCGTTGGGCCACATCCACAGGAAGCGGGGGTCATAGGCGCGGCCGCACATGCCGTAGTTGCCTGCGCCGAAGCTGCCGCCAATGATCACGGTGAACTTGGGGACCCGGGCGCAGGCCACGGCGGTGACCAGCTTCGCGCCGTGTTTGGCGATGCCCCCGGCTTCGTACTTCTGGCCGACCATGAAGCCGGTGATGTTCTGCAGAAACAGCAGCGGAATGCCGCGCTGGCAGGCCAGCTGGATGAAGTGCGCGCCTTTCTGCGCCGCTTCGGAAAACAGGATGCCGTTGTTGGCGAGGATGGCGATCGGGTAGCCGTGCAGGCGGGCGAAGGCGCATACCAGGGTGGTGCCGAACAGCGCCTTGAACTCATCGAACTGGCTGTCGTCGACCAGCCGGGCGATCACTTCCCGCACGTCGAAGGTCTGCCGGCTGTCGGCGGGGATGATGCCGTACAGTTCCTCCGCGGGGTAACGCGGCGGGCGGGGCGGACGGGTCTGCAATTGGCCGAGTTTGCGCCAGTTGAGATTGGTGATGCTGCGCCGGGCCAGGGCCAGGGCGTGTTCGTCGTCCTCGGCGTAATGGTCGGCCACGCCGGAGGTGCGACAGTGCACATCGGCGCCGCCCAGCTCCTCGGCACTGACTACCTCGCCGGTGGCGGCGCGCACCAGCGGTGGGCCAGCCAGAAAGATGGTGGCCTGATTGCGCACCATGATGGTTTCGTCGGACATGGCCGGCACATAGGCCCCGCCAGCGGTGCAGGAACCCATGACCACGGCGATCTGCGGGATACCGGCGGCGCTCATGCGCGCCTGGTTGAAGAAGATCCGCCCGAAGTGTTCCCGGTCGGGGAATACTTCATCCTGGCGGGGCAGGTTGGCGCCGCCGGAGTCCACCAGGTAGATGCACGGCAGGCGGTTCTGTTCGGCGATGGTCTGGGCCCGCAGGTGCTTCTTTACCGTCAGCGGATAATAGCTGCCGCCCTTTACCGTGGCGTCGTTGGCGATGATCATGCATTCGACCCCGGCAACCCGGCCGATACCGGTGATCAGCCCGGCGGCGGGTACGTCCTCGTCATACACCTGCCAGGCGGCCAGCGGGCTGAGTTCCAGAAAGGCCGAGCCGGGATCGAGCAGGGCATCGATACGCTCTCTGGGTAACAGCTTGCCCCGAGCCACGTGCCGGGCCTGGGACTGTTCGCCGCCGCCCCGCTGTATCTGTTCCAGCAGCTTGCGCAACTCGGCAGTCAGCTGCCGCATATTTTGGCTATTGGCAGCGAACTCCGCCGATCCGCTGGTGATACGGGTCTGCCAGTGAGCCATCAGTGATCCTCCCGGGTCTCGTTGAACAGCTCCCGACCGATCAGCATGCGGCGGATCTCACTGGTACCGGCACCTATCTCGTAGAGCTTGGCATCGCGCAGCAGGCGGCCGGTGGGGTAGTCGTTGATATAGCCGTTGCCGCCGAGGATCTGGATGGCCTCCAGCGCGGCCCGGGTGGCCTGTTCGGCGGTATGGAGAATCACCCCGGCGGCATCCTTGCGGGTGGCCAGGCCGTTGTCGCAACTGCGGGCCACGGCATACAGGTAGGCACGGCTGGCGTTGAGTGCGGTGTACAGGTCGGCAACCTTGC
>JAAYHO010000118.1 GCA_012735335.1 Gammaproteobacteria bacterium | reverse complement strand
TGCCGGTCAACGTGGTGGATGCACCACAGCTGTGCAGCGTGATCTTCCCGGCCATTGTCGACCGTTCGCCGCTGATGATTGCCGTGTCCAGCGGTGGCCATGCACCGGTGCTGTCCCGCCTGACCCGGGCGCGTATCGAGACCCTGTTCCCCCATGCCTGGGGCCGGCTGGCCCACCTGGCCCAGCGTTTCCGTGATCAGGTCAAGGCGGCCTTTCCGTCGATCAATCAGCGCCGGGTGTTCTGGGAAGATGCCTTTCAGGGCGATATTGCCGAGCGGGTGTTTTCCGGGCGCGAAGCCGAGGCCGAGCGGCTGCTGCTGGAGCGCCTGCAACAGCAGCAGGGCCAGCATTATGAGGGTGAGGTGTATCTGGTCGGTGCCGGACCGGGTGATCCGGACCTGCTGACCTTCCGCGCCCTGCGCCTGATGCAGCAGGCGGATGTGGTGCTGCATGACCGACTGGTGCCGGATGCCATCATCGACCTGTGCCGCCGGGATGCCGACCGCATCTATGTGGGCAAGGCCCGGGCCGATCATGCAGTGCCCCAGGAGCAGATCAATCAGCTGCTGGTGCGGCTGGCGAAAGAAGGCAAGCGGGTGCTGCGCCTCAAGGGCGGCGACCCCTTCATCTTCGGTCGCGGCGGCGAGGAGATCGCCGAGCTGGCGGCCCATGGCATTCCCTTCCAGGTAGTACCGGGGGTAACCGCAGCCAATGGTTGCTCGGCCTATGCCGGGATTCCGCTGACCCACCGGGATCACGCCCAGTCGGTGCGCTTTGTCACCGGTCACCTGAAGGATGGCACGACCAATCTGCCCTGGCAGGAGCTGGTCGCCCAGGGCCAGACGGTGGTGTTCTATATGGGCCTGGTCGGCCTGCCGGTCATCTGCCGGGAGCTGATTGCCCATGGCCGTGCTCCGGATACGCCGATCGCCCTGGTGCAGCAGGGCACCACTGCGCACCAGCGGGTGCTGACCGGCACCCTGGCCACGCTGCCGGGGATTGTCGAGAGCACCGAGATCAAGCCGCCCACCTTGCTGATCGTTGGCGAGGTGGTCAGCCTGCGGGACAGACTCAAGTGGTTCGAGACCAGGGAATGATCGGAGGGTGGAACATGGCGCGCAAGCTGGTAGTCAAACGGGGCGACAAGCTGGGCGCACCACCCGGCACCCTGCTGCATATCGGTCGGCACAAGGCGGATGCAGCAGCCGTCCAGCTGATCAGCTATGGCCCGGATGAGCTGGAAGAGCGACCGGTTGCCGATCTGAACCAGTACCAGCGCGGTGACGGGGCAGGGCAGATCAACTGGCTGAACGTGGACGGGCTGGCCGATCCGGCGGTGGTGGAGTCGATGGGCAAGCTGTTCCAGCTGCACCCGCTGGTGATGGAGGACATCCTCAATACCGACCAGCGGCCCAAGGTCGAGGAATACCCCGGCTACCTGTATATCGTGCTGCGCATGCTGCAATTCGACAAGGACCGCCAGCAGATCCATTCCGAACAGCTGAGTCTGGTGCTGGGCAAGGATTATGTGCTGTCCTTTCAGGAGCGTTCCGGCGATGTATTCGACGGGGTGCGCGAACGGCTGCGGGCCGGACGGCGCATCCGCTTCATGCGCAGTGACTACCTGACCTACGCGCTGCTGGATGCGGTGGTCGACCATTATTTCGAGATGCTGGAATACATCGGCGAACAGGTCGAGGCGCTGGAGGATCAGGTGATAGACGCGCCGGGGCCGGATACCCTGGCACGCATGCACCACTTCAAGCGCGAGATGCTGTTGCTGCGCAAGTCGATCTGGCCGTTGCGCGAGCTGCTCAGTCGGCTGGCCCGGGACGAGAGCTCGCTGATCTCCGAGGAAACCCGGCTCTACCTGCGTGATGTCTACGATCACGTGATCCATGTGATGGACAGTATCGACACCATCCGCGAACTGCTGGTCAGCATGCTGGACCTGTATCTTTCCAGTGTCAGCAAGCGCACCAACGAGATCATGAAGGTGCTGACCATCTTCGCCTCACTGTTCATGCCGTTGACCTTTATCGTCGGCGTGTACGGCATGAACTTCGAGGTGATGCCGGAGCTGCGCTGGGCCTGGGGTTACCCGGCGGTGATGCTGCTGATGCTGGCCATGGTGGTTGGCCTGCTGGTGCTGTTCCGCCGCCGCCGCTGGATCTGACCGCCCCCGGGTTCAGGGCAGGCCGGTCACCCGGTGGTAGGCGCTGATCAGTGGCCCGTCCAGCTCATAGGGGTCGGGAGTGAACAGCAGGCTGCCGTCCTCCAGTCCCTCGGCGGTCCAGTAGGTCAGCAGGATCTGTGGCCCGTTACGGATGCCGACTTCATGGGTCCGGCCGCTGGCCATCTGCTGTTCGATGCGCTCGCGCTGTTGGGGCTGCAGACTCTGGAACAGGTGCTCGGCCAGGCTGTCGGCCTGTTCCACCCGCACACAGCCGGAACTGACATTGCGCAGCGCCCGGGCAAACAGCGCGCGGCTGGGGGTGTCGTGGAGAAACACCGCGAAGGGGTTGTCGAAGCGGAACACCATGCGACCCAGTGGGTTATGCGGCCCCGGGGGCTCCCGCAGCATCACCCCCCGGGGGTTGTACCAGTCCACCTCCGCCGGATTCAGCTGATTGCCCTGGTGGTCCAGGACCAGCAGGTTGCGCCCGGCGAAGTAGTCCGGATCGTTGCGGATCTGCGGCAGCTTGTCCTCGCGCATGATGGTCGGCGGAATGGTCCAGCTCGGGTTCAGGGTCACCCGGTTGATCCGTGAATCCAGCAGCGGTGTGGCCCGGCCGGGACTGCCCGATTGCACCCGGGACTGCCACAGCAGCTCATCGCCGCGGTACAGCAATGCCTGACTGCCCGCCGCATTCACCAGCAGGCTGTGCTGCTGACGGCGGGCCTCCAGCCAGCGCAGCCGCTCCAGATTGATCCGCACCTGCTGTTGCCGCCGGGCCGGGCTGATATTCAGCGCCGCTACCGTCTGCGGCCCCACCACCGCATCCGGCTGCAGGCCATGGGCCTGCTGGAAGGCCCGTACCGCCTGCTGCAGCGCTTCCTCATAGATCAGCGGCTGGCCGCTGACCAGCTCCGCTTCAGCGCTGATCGGTTGCTCCAGCGGACCGGCACTGGCCTGGGGAGCGAAGTAGCCGCTGAGTTGCAGTCGCAGCGCCAGTTGCGGCAGCCGCGGATCGGCCTGGCCGGGCCTCAACAGCGGGCCGCCGGGGAACGGGGTGAAGTCGGGCACCTGGGGCATCTGCTGATAGGCTGCGCGCAGTTGTTGATACAGCTGCAGAGAGGGCCGGGCGTTGGCAAAGGCCTTGGGCATGTCCTGCAGGCCGATGACACCCAGCTCGGCCACGTCCATCTGCACCTTGGGCAGGTAGGCGGAAGAGATCCAGACCGCTTCGTATTGCTGCTGCTCCAGTCGGCCCCGGCTCAGGTGCTCCAAGGCCAGCAGATAGTGGGCGCTGTGGTGCAGTTCCGCGCACACCGGGTTATCCGAGGGCGCGGCAGGGACGATATATTCAGCCGGGTTCAGACCGTCTGCGCCCAGCTTCTCCAGCTCGGTCTGCCAGGCGCTGAGCCTGGCCTCATCCTGCCAGATGGATATGTACCCCATGGCCCGATACAAGGTATCCAGTGCCTGGGTCACCGGCTGGCTGCGCAGCTCGGGAAGCGGGCAGTGCAGCGTGGCTTGGTTGGCGAGCACCTGCTGGATGGGTGTCAGGGGTACATCTATGGGGTATTCCGCATTAGCGATGGACGTGGTACAACCCAGATAACTGACGAACAGTACTGTACATTTTTTAAACAACCGGTAATCTCCCAAGCAGACTTTTGGGGGCGCGCTTATCCCTTCGACCCTGCCGCAGTATAGGCAAAGCCAGTCGGAAGGCCGATAGCGACCTGTTTAATTTGTTTTATATCCTGTTTTGTTTTCCGGCCTGCCGATTCGGGCCGAGGGGGCTTGATGTTGAATGCGCTGCGCCGTTTTGGCGCACTGTCTGTTTTTTGCTGTTCTCTGGTGGCTGGCCCGGTGGCCGCCATCGAAACCAGTTACTCCTTCACCACTGAACCCAGCCTGGTCAACCGTCTTGCGGCCCAGGCACCGGATCTCGATCCCAAGGTACTGCGGGCAGCGGTCTCGGCCATGCAGTGCGCGGTCGCCGGTGGGGTCGAACCGGCGCAGCGGCTGGCGGTGATCGATTTCTCCCTGCCATCCAGCGAACAGCGCCTGTGGATCTTTGACCTGGCCCGCCAGCAGCTGCTGCTGCAGGATCTGGTCGCCCATGGGCAGGGCTCGGGGGACAATCATGCCCATACCTTCTCCAATATAGAAGGTAGCCATCAGTCGAGTATCGGGCTGTTCCGCACCCAGGAGAGCTACTTCGGCCAGCATGGCTACTCCCTGCGTATGGACGGGCTGGAACCCGGTTTCAATGACCTGGCCCGCCAGCGCGCCATCGTCATCCATCCCGCCGACTATGTGGATCCCGATTGGATTCAGCAGCACGGCCGCATCGGTCGCAGTCATGGCTGCCCGGCAGTGCGTCCGGAAGTGGCCGGTATGGTGGTGGACAGCCTCAAGGGTGGCCAGTTCATGTTCTCCTGGTACCCGGATGATCACTGGCTGGCGACTTCCGAGCTGATCAATTGTCCGAACCGCCCGGACAACCAACTGATGACGGCTGGCCGCTGAGCGGTCAGACTGAGGCGGGCAGGGTGGCTGGCTTTTTATGAGACATATGTTGCATTTGTATGCTCTACATAATAGAGTGCTTTGCACCGAATAAGAAAAAGCGAGTTGTCATGTTGCCCACTGCCGAAGAGGCCGCACAGGCCCTGCGTGAAATCGACGCCATCAAGCATCGGGCGGCCGGTTTTCAGGATTACCGGGCCGAGTCCAGCCAACTGATCCTGTGGGGCCTGGTCTATCTGGCCGGGTTTTCCCTCACCGCCTGCTTCCCGCAACACGCGCTGCTGGTCTGGGTGCTGGCGGTCTTCGCTGGTATGGGGTTGGGTGCTTATCTGGCCTTTCGCAGTGGTCTGGGGGTTGGCATCCTGTGGCGCTATATCGCGCTGATTCTCGCCATTCTGGCTTTTGTCATTGCTCTCTATGTGGTGTTCTGGCCCATCACCGTGGAACAGTCGGCCATGCCCGGCCCGCTGCTGGTGGCGGTGCTGTATATCCTGCGCGGCATTCAACTGCGCCCCCGCTATACCGTTATCGGCAGCGTTCTGGGCCTTCTCAGCATGTTCGGTTATGTCTTTCTGCTCCCCGTATTCTGGCCGTGGATGGCCATGGCCTGCGGCGGGACGCTGATTCTTTCCGGACTCTGGCTCAGGAGTCATTAGGTGCAGACTCCCGACGAGATCATTCATCAACCGGTGCGGCTGAAGATCATGGCCGCGCTGAATACACTGGAAGCGCGGCAGTGGCTGGAGTTCGTCGCCCTGCGGGCGATTGTCCAGGCTACCGACGGTAACCTCGGCGCGCACCTGACCACCCTGGAGAATGCCGGTTATGTCCTGGTGAAAAAGGACTTTGTCGGCAGGAAGCCTCGTACCCGGGTGTGCCTGAGCCGCGCCGGACGTGAAGCCTTTGCCCGTTATGTAGCGGCGCTGCAGGCGATCCTGGCACCGGGCAGTCTGGATGGAGAACCTCCGGCGGAGGATTGAGGCGCGCCAGCAACAGATACACCTGCAAGACCCGAAAAATACAAAAACAACAAGGAAGGACCCCATGGACCCATTCAATTTCCCGATCCGCGGGCGCAGCTGGCAGGCCAGACTGCGTCGATTGTCGCTGTTCTCTCTGCTTGCATTCAGCACCCTGGGGGCCGGTTTTGTACTGGCCCAGGCCGGAGGTGACCCCAGCGCAGCGGTGGCCCAGGCTGCGGCCGACCCGGCCGGCTCTGCGGTACTGGTCGGGGCTGACGGGGAGCGTTTCGGTGTGCGCGAGATGTTCGCCCAGGCTGATCTGGTGGTGAAATCAGTAATGGTACTGCTGGTGCTCATGTCGTTGCTGAGCTGGGCCATTCTGTTCGAGAAGCTGATCACCTTTGCCGCTGCCCGGCGGCGCAACCAGCAGTTCCTGCGCTCGTTCCGGGCCGGGCCAGGCGCGCAGCTGGAGGAACAGGCCAGCGCCAGTGCACTGGGGCGGATGTGGCTGGCCAGCCAGGCCGAGCTGCGCCACTTCGGTCAGCACCGGGGCAGCAATGTCAGTGCCGACCAGATCAATCGCCTGCTGCAGCGCATGGCACTGACCGCCAGCATCGTGCAGGAGCGGGACCTGGCCCGTCTCGGTGGGATGATGGGCGTACTGGCCACCATCGGCGCTACCGCTCCCTTTATCGGCCTGTTTGGCACGGTGTGGGGCATTCTCAACAGTTTTGCCGGTATTGCCACAGCCAAGAGCGCCAGCCTGGCAGTGGTCGCTCCAGGTATTGCCGAGGCCCTGCTGGCCACCGCGCTGGGCCTGTTTGCGGCGATCCCGGCGGTGATGATCTTCAACAAGTTCGCCCGGGACATCAACGGCTTCGTCGGCAGCCTGGACAACTTCTCCGCCGAACTGCTGGCCTCGGTATCAAGGCAATTCGACGAGGGCCACTGATATGGGTATTCAGCTGGATTCCGGGCCAACGGTCAAACGTCATAACTACCAGCAGAACGCCGAGATCAATATCACCCCCTTTGTGGATGTGATTCTGGTACTGCTGATCATCTTCATGGTCGCCGCACCGCTGGCCACTGTGGATGTGCCGGTGGACCTGCCAAGCAACGCAGCCACGCCGTCGCCACCACCTACCGACCCGCTGTACGTCACGGTGCAGGCCGATGGTGGTCTGTTCGTGCAGGAACAGTCGGTCAGCCTGCAGCAACTGGCGGCTGCCGCCCATGAACTGACTGCGGGCAACCTGGAAACGCGACTGTTCCTGCGCGGCGATCAGACGGTGGAATATGGCACGCTGATGCGGGTGATGAACACTCTGCAGAAGGCCGGGTATGCACGTATCAGTCTGGTTGCCACTGAAGAACTGGAGCCCTGATGAGCACGCTCAATGAACCCCGGGCTCGCCGCTGGGGGGTACGTCTGCTGGTGCTCGCCCTGTCGGTGGCGATCCACGGGGCACTGGTGGTCTGGTTGATGGGTAGCCGCTTCAGCCACCCATTGCTGCCCCCGACCGAGTCGATTGCAGTGGAGCTGGTGGCGGTCCCGGTTGAACCCGACCCTGAGCCAGAACCAGAACCAGAACCAGAACCAGAACCAGAACCAGAACCAGAACCAGAACCAGAACCAGAGCCTGAGCCAGAACCCGAGCCCGTACCGCCTCCCCGGCCCGAGCCGGTAGCCAAGCCTGCACCTCGGCCCGCGCCACGCCCGCAACCGGCTCCGGCGCCGCCGTCCGGGCCACCGGTACACAGCTTTGGTGCCAACCAGGAGTGGGCCGCGCCGCCGGTGCTGCCGCAGTCCGCGGAGCCATTACGCAGTCGTCCGGTCCCCGCGGGCTATGCCGATACGGTAAAGAATCGGGTCACCGCCCAGCTGCGCCGCCCGGAAGGCTCAGTCTACAAGCCGCCGCCGGGTTACAAGGGTGACCCCAACGACTTCAAGCGCCAGTGCTACATCCCCTGGGAAATTACTCTGGATGGACAGGGGCGGGTACTCGGTTACCAGATCGATCGCTGCGGTGATGAGCTGCTGGACGCCGCTGCCGAGCAGGCAGTGCGCGATGCCGGCCCCTTCCCGCCGCCGCCCAACCAGGGTGCCGAGAGCTACATCATCTATGGCACGGCGATCTTCATCAATTGATTCAAGCAAGGACACAGCCATGTCGGTAAAAGCGCTTGCACCTTACACTCTGATCGTCGCCGCCCTGTTGGCGGGCTGTGCAACCGAGCCGGTACCGCCGAAACCGCCGGTGGACATGACCCCGAAACTGCGCCAGGCATTGATCCAGACCCGCGCCAGCTTCGATTGCAGCGGGGCGCTGCCGTCGGTTCATCAGCAGATCTGTGCCGATGACCAGTTGGCGCAGCTGGATCGGCAGCTGGTCGCCCGTCAGCATCAGCTGCAGCAGGAGCTGGACGCAGTGGGCTCCATGCTGCTGGCGGCCAATCATCGGCAGTGGCTGCTCAGTCGCAATGAGCTGTGCCCGGTACAGGCAGAGCAGGGCCGTGACGAGCAGGCCATAGCCTGTCTGGCGGCCATGTATCGCCAGCGCGGTCGCCAACTGGAAGACTGGGCTGCGACCCGGGTGCCTGCACCGGCGGGGCGTAATGCCTGGGCCAGCTATGCCGAGTACCGGCTGGTGGATGACCGGGACGCCAGTTGCAGCCGACTGGAGCAGGAACTCAATCAGGATCTGCAGCAGCACGGCCTGCCATCACCGGCGCGCCTGCCCGGTGCCCGGGTACTGGCGGGCAGCCATGCGCCATCCGGCAACGCCACCGTGGCTGGCCAGCAGGTGCGGGTCGAGCTGTACAACCCTGGGGTCTACGCCGGTTATCAGACCCGCGCCCGGGGGCTGAGCGTCAACGGTCAGGCGCTGCTGGATGACGCTACCCTGGCGTTCTGGGTGGCGGAACAGCCCAACTACGGTGGACGCGCCCACGCGGCCTCATCGCAGACCGGGGATTACGGGGCGATTGATGTATTCCTGCGCGACGGCCGTCATCTGGTACTGGTCAACGAGACCTGGGGTTTCCATTCCCCGGCGGCCCGGGGCGAGTCGGCCTACGCCGGGTTCTACGCGCTGAATGGCAACAGTCTGCAACGGTTGTGTCTGTACCAGAGTTACCTGACTCCGCCGCGTACCAACACCCTGGCCGGGCTGACAGTCTACAGTCAACTGCAGAGCGAGCTGGACAACATGGTTGGCAGCCCGCTGCCTAGCCTGGCCCAGCACGAACGCCGGGACAACTTCCAGCACTGGAAGGAAACCCAGTGGACGTTGCTGAACCTGCCGCTGCTGGGGGTGGATGCCCTGCAGCGCCAGGGCCGTGAGGGGGCCATGCGCCAGCGCCATGATCAGGTGCTGGAGCAGCTGTTCCAGTGGACCGAGCGCACCCCGGACAACAAGCAGGCCTACCGACGCCTGCTGCCGATGCTGCAACCGGCGCTGGAGGAGCTGCGCCGACTGTATACCGGTCAGGGGCTGAATAGCAGCGAGGCGGCAACCGCCGCTGATCTGTTGCTGCATGAAACCCTGGCGCGGGCGGTGGAAAGCCTTGTGGCGCCAGCCCAGCAAGTGGAACTGCCGTTGCCCGCCGGGGCCAGTTGGCAGCCGCGCCATGCCATTGCCCCGCAGCCCGGTGATCTGGAGCGCGGGCGCAACTTCGCCACCCTGCACAGCGTACTGCTGAACAACGCCCCGGCCCATGTGGTGGGGGACTTCATCCGTTATGAACAGGGCGCACTGGGTACCCGCTGGGGGCTGGGGCCGGATGACAGCCCGGCAACCCTGGCGGCGGTCGGCCGCCCGGAGAATCTGCGTTTGCTGCTGGATGCCGGGATGCCGGTGGATGTCGCCAACCGCTGGGGCAAGACCGCGCTGATGAGTGCGGCGGAACAGAACCAACTGGCCAGCGTGCAGCTGTTGCTGCAGCGCGGTGCCAGTGTGCATGAGCGTACCCGTATCAGCACCCGGACCGGCGTCGGCGGGCTGGAGCAGGGCCAGGCGCTGGATACCCAGACGCCCCTGTTGCTGGCCGCCCGGCATGCTGATGCTCAACTGATCGATGAACTGGTAAGCGCCGGAGCGCTGCGCCAGGCCTGGGATGGCTACGACCGTCAGGTCTGTCAGGCTCTGGACAGCAATACCGCGCTGGACGGGGCAGGCCGCGCCCGGGCGCAGTCCGCCCTGTGCGGCAGCTATGCACCCATGCTGGTGGTGGAGCGGCAGAAATGGGATGTACGCAGCGGCGAGGTGATGCTGTTCCAGTTTGACGGGGTGGATTACCGCATCAACCTGCGCCAGCGTGAACCGGCACTGCTGTTCGGTCGGGAACTGAAGACCTCCAGAACCAGGCTGGACAAGCAGATGCGCTCCATGGCCGTGCGCGTGGGCATCGCTGCCGCGCACCGGGCCAAGCTGCCGTTGGCCGGACCGCTGACCCTGCATATCGCCGATATGGCCGCCCAGACCCAGGCCGATACCCGGCTGTTCGTGTCCTATCCGGTCGGCTCCGGCAGCGCCCATGTGGGCGGCTACAGTCTGGTGCAGCATCCGGCGGCCAGCGTGCTCAGCGTCACCTATGACGCCGCCCATAACGACCCAGAGCGTACCTGGGAGGCGTTGTACCGGGCGGCGCTGGAGCAGGGCCTGCAACCGGGTAACCAGGGCTACGTGGTGATGCATACCCGTGGCCAGCGGGTGGCCGAGTACCAACTGGTGGTGACCGACCCGGGCAAATGACCGTTATTGCACAGTTGCGTTACGCCCTGAGCCAACCGGCTGCTAGACTTGAGCCCTGACTACAGATGAGGGCATCGACAGGGTGAAACGCAACGGGTTCGGATCGCTGTGGCTGATTTGGGCGCTGGTGCTGCTGGCCGGTTGCGCCAGCTCGTTGCCGGACAAGAACTTCCCCACCAGCTACGCGATCAAGCCGGACCGGGGTTCGGAAATCAGCCGCTATGTGCGCGCCCACCAACCGCCGGACAGCGAGGCCCTGTCCGGTTTTACCCTGGTGCAGACCGGCACCGACGCGTTGGCCGCACGGCTGGCGATGATCGATCGTGCCGAACACAGTCTGGAACTGCAGTACTACATCTATCGCGGGGACGTGACCGGCGGGCTGATCGCTGAACGCCTGCTCAGCGCAGCGGATCGCGGTGTACGGGTGCGGCTGCTGCTGGATGATATCGGCAGCGGCCTGCGGGATTTCGATGTGGCCGCGCTCAATCACCACCCGAATATCCAGGTCAGGCTGTTCAATCCGCTGACCCTGCGTGGGCGTATCTCCCGCTACTTCAGCAAACTCGGTGAATTCGGCCGGATCAATTACCGCATGCACAACAAGCTGATGATCGTCGACAGCCAGATGTTCATCACCGGTGGGCGCAATATCGGCGACGAATACTTCTCCCTGAGTGTCATGGACTTTCAGGATATCGATATCCTCGGCATGGGTCGTATCACCCGGGATGTGGCGAGCAGCTTCGATGATTACTGGAACGCCAACGAATCGGTGCCGGTGGACCATATGATCGGTCGCTCCGATGAGCGCGCCGAGCGCCGCCTGCGTGCCCAGCTCAAGGCGCACCGGGCGCGGCATGCCGGAGGTGATTATCTGCAGGCGGTGGACGAGTCGCCGTTCACCCGGGCGCTGCATGATGACCGTATCGTCTGGCACTGGGGCGAGGCTGTCTGGCTGTCCGATCCGCCGACCAAGGCCGATCCCGGACACATCACCAATCAGGAGCCGATCCTCGCACGCAAGCTGGTGCGCCACGTGCGCGGGAGTCAGCAGGAGGTGCTGCTGATGTCGGCCTATTTCATTCCCGGCTCCCGGGGTGAGGTGTTCCTGATCGATATGGTCGAGCACGGGGTGGATGTACGGGTGCTGACCAACTCGCTGGCCTCCACCGACGTGCTGGCGGTACACAGCGGCTATGCCAGTTACCGCAAGCCGCTGCTGCAGGGCGGGGTGCGCCTGTGGGAGTTGCGCAAGCAGGCCGGTGAGCAGGAGCACACCAGTGCCTTTCTCGGCGAGTCGCTGGCCAGCCTGCATGCCAAGGCCTTCGTGTTTGACCGCAGCAAGCTGTTTGTCGGTTCGGTCAATCTGGACCCGCGCTCCATCATGCTCAATACCGAAGCCGGGGTGCTGGTGCAGCAGCCGGAGCTGGCGGCGGAACTGGTCAGGCTGTTCAACCACTGGACCAGCGCCGACTTCTCCTACGAGCTGAGCCTGGACGAGCATCAACAGCTGCGCTGGCAGGCCGGAGATGAGGTCTGGCACAGCGAGCCCCATGCCGGCCGCCTGCGCCGTTCCGCGGCCTGGTTTCTTGGCTGGCTGCCGATCGAGGGGCAGCTCTAGACGGCCCTGTACCAGACTCCTGCCTTTGGCGTAGGATGGGCAAAAATTTTTACAGGCGTTCCATGCTGCGTACCATTCTACTGTCCCTTGCCACCCTGAGCATACTGCTGAGCAGTGTCTGGGCCGTGCTTGCCCTCTGGTATCAGGCGCCCGGTGCCATGCTCGGCCGCCTGCTGTTCTGCGGGCTGTGGCTGCTCGGTATGGCCGGTTGTGTGTACTGGCTGTGGGCCGGGCAGAGCGCCTGGCAGGGCGCGCTGCTGTATCTG
>JAAYHO010000117.1 GCA_012735335.1 Gammaproteobacteria bacterium | reverse complement strand
GTGACCATACTGTACAGACCCACTGCATGTACCCCTTTCCCAACAACTTCTTTACTCGCCAGGACAGCGGCACGCCCACAGGCTTGCGGGTTGATTTTGATGTGAAGGGAATGCCGATTGCGCAACCGGTCGATCTGCCCGCATCGCCGGACAATAACCGCTACGTTCCGATCAAGACCACGGTTGCCGCGCCTATAGACCCCACTCAATGGAACCGCAACGACGGCTTCTCGCCGGGCTCCATGTTGCTGGCCCATCTGCCGGGTATCGACCTGCAGCAGACCGGCGCGGTGCAACTGACCGACCTTGAGCCATCGCTGGATGCGGATGCGCCAATCATGGTGATCAACGCCTCCACTCTGGAGCCGCATCTCGTCTGGGCGGAGCTGGACGCCAACAACCCGGATCCAGCTGAACAGGCGCTGATCATTCGGCCCGCGGTCAATTTCGAAGAAGGCCAGCGTTACATCGCTGTGATCCGCAACGCACGCAATGCCGAGGGTGATCTGCTGGAAGTAAACGAATTGTTTCGGGCCTATCGGGATGGCATAGATACCGATGAGCCGGCTTTCGAGGCACGCCGCGGAGCGATGGAAGACATCTTCGAGCTGCTGGACGAAGCCGGTGTGGAGCGTGGCGAGCTTACCCTTGCCTGGGACTTCACCATCGCTAGTCAGCAATCCCTTACCGAGCGTCTTCTGTCTATACGTGATGATGCCTTCGGCCGGCTGGGTGGCGGTGCGCCGGTATTTGAAATCACCGAGGTGGAGGATAATCCGGCCGGCGGCCTGAGCCGCAACATCCGTGGCACCTTCGACGTGCCTAATTACCTGAATCAGCCGGGTGGGGGGGTGGGCGCCTCCTTCAATTACGGCAGCGACGATCCGGACGCCCTGCCTGAAGTGCTCAACGGCAGTCCTATCATGAAAGCCGCTTTCCGCTGTCAGATACCTGCCCGGGCGACCGACTTTGCCGGCGCAACGGTAACGCCGGCCAAGGCTGCGTTGTACGGCCACGGGTTATTCGGTCAGAGCACCTACGCGATCAAGGGCGGCGAGTTTGGCGGCGGAGCCATTCGCGACATGCAGGCTGAACACAACATCATGTTCTGCGCCACCGACTGGATAGGCATGGCCCAGGACGATATCGTCGCTGGCAACATTCACCAGATTCTGGCCGATCTGAGCGGGCTGCCCCGGCAACTGGATCGTAGCCAGCAGGGACTGCTGAACTTCATGTACCTGGCCGAGCTCATGAGCCATCCCCAGGGGTTCGCCGCCGCTGGCGAGTTCAGACACCAAGGACAACTGGTGTACGACCCGGCCGAGGTCTTCTATGACGGCAACAGCCAGGGCGGTATTCTGGGCGGGGCGCTGGTAGCCACTGCGCCCAATATCCATCGTGGGGTACTTGGCGTTCCTGGCAGCAACTACAGTCTGCTGCTGAGACGCTATGGCCCGTTCAACCAGCGCTTCGGGCCGGTATTGTACGCGGCATATCCGCATGGCCTGGATCAGTCGCTGAACTTCGCGTTGCTGCAGATGCTCTGGGATCGAGCCGAGAATAATGGCTACCTCAGTCATCTCGCCGGGCGCCACCTGCCGGGTACGCCCACTGACAAACAGGTGTTGCTGCATGTCGCGCTTGGGGATTTCCAGGTCACTCAATGGAGTGCTGAAATCATCGCCCGCACCATAGGTGCTGCGGTGCATGAGCCCACCGCCCGGTTGGGTGAAAGTCCGGACAGCAATCCGCTGTTTGGTATTCAGCGCATCGAGCAGTATCCCTACCGGGGACATGCGATCATGATCTGGGACTCGGGGGACAAGGTTGAGCAGCCGAACGGCAGCTTCCGGGGTAACTCATTCCCGCCGACCGACAACACCGGGCCGGATGCCAGCTACGGCAATGACCCGCACAGCTCACCGCGCGGCACCGTAGCAGCGCGGGCGCAGAAGTCTGCGTTCATGCAGATTGATGGAGAGGTAATCAATGTCTGTGGCGACCAGCCTTGCTACAGCGATGATTACACCGGTCGCTCGCGTCTCGACTGATCGGCAATCACATCAGCCCTCCGCTGAGGAGGGCTGATTCTCTGGTTCTTGCTATATCTCCCAGTCGGCGCACCGCCTGCAGGATATCCGCGTTTACCGGGCTGCCGACATTCAAGCGCAGGCAGTGCATATATTGTTGTCTGGGTGAAAACACCTGCCCTGGAAATATATGAATCCCGCTTTGCAAGGCCTCATCAAACAGCCCGCTGGCATCCATGTGCGGCGGTAGCGTAATCCACAGCACGCATCCACCGCTCGGTTGCATGACCGATGTTCCCTGCGGAAAGTATTCCAGTACCGCCTGGCGTATACGTTCAGCCTGGGTTGCCAGTTGCTGGCGCAGGGCAAGCAGGTGTTGGGCATAAAAACCACTTTCCATCAGCCGGGCCATCAACAGTTGCGGCGTGGAAGCCGTGGTAATGCTGCTGACCAGTTTCAGCTCACGCAGCCGGTGATGGAATCGGCCGGGCGCTATCCAGCCCAGGCGCATGCCCGGCATCAGTGACTTTGAAAACGAGTGGCAATACAAGACCATGCCGGCGTGATCGTAGGCTTTGGCCGGCATCGCCCCCTCGGCGTAAAGCGTGTCGCCCCAGACATCGTTCTCAATGATGGGAATTTCATAGTGGGTAGCCAGCTCCACCATCTTCTGCTTATTTGCTTCCGGCATGGTGAAACCCAGCGGGTTCTGTGCGTTGGTCGAAACCAGACAGGCATTGACCCGGCCATGCTTGAATGCCTGTTCAAGCGTTTTCAGGCAGATGCCCTCGCTCGGGCTGGTGGGAATTTCCAGTACCTTGCGGCGCAGTACCTCCAGCGCCAGCAAGGTGCCGTAATAGGTCGGTGACTCGACCGCCACCGTATCACCGGGACGGGTGACCGTGCGCAGAGCAAGGTCAATGGCTTCCATGCACCCATTGGTGACAATCAGGTCATCCTGGGAAAAGCGATTGGGATAATGCAAGCTGCGGCGGGCCAGTTGCAGAGTGAAGCGCGGGTGGCCGTGGGGATGGCTGTAATCCCACACCTCGAGTGGCTGCTTGCGGGTTATGTCGCGCAGCGTCGTCATGATGCGTTCCATTGGCATCAGCTGCGGGTCAGGAAGGGCAATGCCAAGATGAACCAGGTCGGAGTGATGATGGGGCTCCATGTAATGCAGGATATCGTCACTTAACGACACCTCGACCGGCAGCAGCTCGAAGTCCGAGGCCTTTGGGGTATTGATCGGCGGGCAAGCAGCAACAAAAGTGCCTGAGCGCGCGCGGATTTCGATGTAATTTTCATGCTCCAGCTGGCGTAGACACTGGATGATGGTATTGACACTGGTATTGAACAGGCGGCTGAGATGGCGTACCGAGGGGAGCCTGTCACCGGGCAGATAGCTACCGCCTTCGATATGCCGTCGAAGCTGTATGCTGATGCTTTCGTATAGATAAAGATCCTGATCCATCAAGGGACAAGCAGTCTCCATCGAGGTTATTGGATGTTTTATATGCCTCTTATAAGCAAGTATACCGGCATCCGCCATGCCGGCGCACCCACCGACGACGGCCCACAGGAGGGGGCTTGAGCGGCCCTCAGCCCCCACACCGCTCCGGTGCGATGCTGGCTTGCTGCACCCGCGGTCGTCCCACCCGGTTGATGATCAGTTGCCGCCCCAGCGCGGTGGGCTGGGTTGGGCAGAAGGAGAAGGTGCCGGCCTGGAAGCCACCGTTGAGCAGCTCTGACTCGCCCTGGGCGTTATAGCGCAGATAGCTGGCGATGGCGCTGTTGGTGTGAATATGGATGCGCCGGGGCGGGCGGTCCTCGCGCAGGATCACTTCATCCACGTCAAGCATGCCGTTGTTGTTGGCGTCCAGAAACACTACCCAGCCACTGTGCCAGCCGTCGCCAAGTGGTGTCATGGTCACGTGCCGGTTGCGGCGGGTGGCTTCGCCCCGGGCGAATTGCACGCTGCGCATCAGGCTGTCGGTGCTGCTGTCCAGCCGCTGGTTATCAATCAGCGCCCCGAAGGCAGGTATGCCTATGGCCAGCAGGATCGCCAGTATTGCCACGGCGACCATCATTTCAATCAGGGTAAAGCCTCGACAGCACACGACAGGGTCCTCATGGAAAGGGCGACTGCCGTGCTGCCCGTTGCAGGTGCCGTCAGGCTATAACCGAAGCCCGCCGTACCCAAGCACCAACTGCCCGATTTGCGAGAGCCATCACAACAGAACGTGAAGGCAGGCTGCATATTCATGATTAGCCTTTGCAGTCACTTTGTGTCATTTTTACGTAACCCCAGCATGACATCATAATGCCATGTCTCTTTTCTTCAGTAGCGGAGCGTCCCGGTGAGTGCTTCCGATCAGCCTGTTTCCCTTCGCCATGTACGCAGAGCCGTAGTTGCTCTGGGGGTGGTCGTGCTGGGGTTTATCTGGATCATGCAGCAGCATCATGACCAGCGGGTGTATAACGAGCGGCTGCGTACCGAGGGAGCAGAACACCTGAACCTGGGTGTGGTTGCAGCGCAGAATATCCGTCAGATTGCCGCCCGGGCCAGGGCTCTGGGCAGTATCTACCGGGTGGAAATGCAGACCGAAGATACTGCCAGCAATGAGCTGGTGCGGCTGCTGGCCAGTGATCCGGTATTCAACCGCATCAGTGTGTACGACCACCAGGGGCAGCTGCTGTTTGCCAGCGCCTACGCAGTCCTGAAGCAACTGCCTGAGCAGTGGCTGCAGCAGTTTGCCGCCCAGGCTGCGGAAGAGGTGATAATGCCCAATGTGACTCCCCAGAGCGCGGCGAGCATGACCGGTCCGAACTGGCGATTGCCGTTTCTGGTGCCCCTGAGTGGCCCGGGGCCGGAAGCACGGATCATGCTGGTCGAACTGGATGTGGGCTATCTGCTCAACCTCTACCGGCATATCGACCTTGGTCAGACCGGCTTCATCCAGCTGCTTGATGAGCATGGCCGGGAGTATCTGCGCGCCGACGCCAGTGGCCTGATCACCGAAGGTGCCGAGGTCGCACCGCCGCCACCCAGTGGTGAGAGCGCCGGTGTCTATCGCAGCAGCAGTGCCCAGCGGACCTATCACAGCGCCTTTCAGCGGGTGCAGCAGCATGACCTGACGGTGGTCATTCACAAGGAGCTGGCGGAAGTTCTCGCGCCCTATCAGGCGGGTAAATCGCGCCAGTGGCTGATCAATATCTTTGTCAGTATCGCCATCATCCTGTGTGTGCTGTGGATGCTCCGGCTGCTGCACCATCAGCAACAGGCGCTGGGCAATCTGCAGCGCTCCCAGCGGGAAAAGCAGCGACTGATCGAGAGTCTGGAAGAAGCCCACGAACGCAGCAGTCGTGCTGCCTCCACCGACCATCTGAGTGGGCTCTATAACCGTCGCCAGTTTATCGATGTGGCCGGCAGCGTATTGATCAAACAGCGCAATAAACGCAGGCTGATGGCAATACTGTTCATTGACCTGGATCGCTTCAAGTCGATCAACGACACCCTCGGGCACCGTATTGGCGACCTGTTGTTGCAGGCGGTGGCCGGGCGTATCACGCGTCTGCTGAATACGGGTGATCTGGCGGCCCGCTTCGGCGGGGATGAGTTTGTCGTGCTGCTGGCGGGGGATCGCACCGAGCAGGAGATTGTCAATTGGGTTACCGAGCTGACCCAGCGCCTGTCTGCGTTGTATCAACTCGAAGGCAGCGAGGTGCATACCAGCCCCAGTGTCGGTATCGCTATCTGCCCGAGGGATGCCCAGGACATGGATACCCTGCTGCGCCACGCCGACGCCGCCATGTATTCGGCCAAGCGGGCGGGGCGGGGGCAGTATCGCTTCTATGACCCTTCGCTCAACGTGGTGGATGTCGAGGAGTTCCGCCTGGAGCAGGGCCTGTGCGATGCCCTTGAACAGCACCAGTTCGTCCTGCATTACCAGCCGCAGATCGCCCTGGACAGCATGGGCATCGCCGGTTACGAGGCGCTGGTGCGCTGGAAGCACCCGGAGTTCGGGCTTATCTATCCTGATCGTTTCATCCCGATTGCCGAGCGCAGCGGTTTCATCATCTCGCTGGGCAACGAGGTGATCGAGCTGGCCTGTGCCCAGCTGGCGGAGTGGGCCGCTGCGGGGCGGACAGTGCGGGTGTCGGTGAATGTCTCGGCGC
>JAAYHO010000116.1 GCA_012735335.1 Gammaproteobacteria bacterium | reverse complement strand
TTACCCCGTTCGTTCTGCCGCAGGTACCCATGCTGGCGCTGAAACCCGCGCATATCTTCAACCTGCAGGCCAATACCATGAGCACCACCCAGTCGCTCAACGAAGGCGTGTTCCGTATCGCTGAACGTTATCCGGAAACCCACTTCACCGGTGATGCGGTTGCTGCTGACGGGGTGCGCTGATCAGGCAGCTGTTTTTTTGTAGTTCCGCCGGGCTGTAACCGGCCCGGCGGCTCTCTTCAGTTACTCTCCGTGGGCTGGGCGGTATTGGTCGGCGCTGTGTAGAGTTGCGTTTCCGAGAAAATGTCATGGCTGTATTCAAGTACCCATTCAAACACACCCGGCTGGCTGTACTGCTGTTGACTGCCAGCCTGATACCGTTGCAATTGCTGGCACAGAACACCTCAGTGGTTCCTGACGTTCTGGATATGCCGGCAATGGCAGCCCGCCACGCGCAGAACTCGCTGCAGCTGGGCATCAGCCGTGCGGGTGACCGTCTGGTATCTGTCGGGGAGCGCGGCATAGTGCTGCTGTCCGACGATGAAGGCAGGAGCTGGCGTCAGGCTGGCCATGTGCCGGTCAGCGTGACCCTGACCGATGTCGAGTTCGTGTCAGCCGAGCACGGTTGGGCGGTCGGACACAGTGGCGTGTTGCTATTCAGCGGTGATGGTGGTGAGACCTGGGAGCGCCGAATGGATGGCAGCCAGGCAGCGCAGATTGTTCTGCAGGGCGCCCGTGAGCAACTGGCGCTGGGGGTCGAAGGTGCCGAACGCGCGGTGCGCAATGCCGAGTTTCTGGTCGAAGACGGCCCGGACAAGCCCTTCCTGGATATTGCCTTCGCCAACCGGCAGACCGGTTACCTGGTCGGCGCCTACGGTCTGGCGCTGCACACCCGCGATGGCGGTGAAAGCTGGCAATCGCTTGGCGAGCGCATTCCCAATGCGCAGGGAAACCACCTGTATCAGGTGCTGCTGAATGGGGATCAATTGATGCTGGTTGGTGAGCAGGGTGCGGTATTCCGTTCCGATGACCATGGTCTGAGCTTTGAGAAACTGGCGGTGCCCTACGCCGGTACTTTCTTCGGTGCGCTGACGTTGGAGAATCAGGGTGTGCTGCTGTTTGGCCTGCAGGGCAATGTTTGGCGCAGTCTGGATGCTGGGGATAGCTGGGATCAGGTCGAGATGGATCAGCCGGTGACCTTCGCCGCTGGTATGCGCTCCAGGGATGGCACACTGCTGCTAGCCGACGAGAGTGGCCACCTGCTGCGCAGTGACAACAATGGTGCCAGCTTCGTGGAGCTGCCGATCAGCTTGGGCGCTGGCGCTACCGCGCTGCTGGAAACCAGCAATGGGGCAATGGTCGTCTCCAGTATGCGCGGTGTACGCCGGCTGGAAGCCAGCAAGCTGGTTGCAGGAGGCCGTCAATGAGCAAAGTGATCACCGGGCAGGATGATGCGGTCGATACCACTGCCAGCCTTGCAGCATTTGACCCGCGTTCGGGTAATCTGTTTGAGCGTCTGCTGTTCAGCAATCGCCGGCTGATTGTTGGACTCTGTGTGCTGCTGACGGCGTTTTTCGCCTTCCAGGCACGGCATCTGACGCTGAATGCCGCTTATGACCAGATGATTCCCAGCAGTCACCCCTTCATCACCAACTACATGGAGCACCGCAACGAGTTGGCGGGCATGGGAAATGCGCTGCGGATTGCGGTGGCGGTGAAAGAAGGCACCATCTTCGACCAGCAATACCTGGAAACCCTGCGCCAACTGAACGATGAACTCTTCCTGCTGCCGGGCGTTGATCGCCCTTACATGAAATCACTCTGGGCTCCGGCGGTGCGCTGGACCGGGGTAACCGAGGATGGTCTGGATGGTGGTCCGGTCATTCCTGACGAATATGACGGTTCGCGCAGCAGCCTGGATCAGGTGCGGATCAACGTTGAGCGTTCCGGGGAGATCGGTCATCTGGTTGCCGGCAATTACCGTTCCAGTATCATCCTGGTGCCTCTGCAGGACACTGTCGTCGATACTGGCAAGCCGGTCGACTTTCATGCCTTGTCTCAGCAGATCGAAGAGCTTCGCCAGAAGTACGAGACCGATGGTATCAGCATCCATGTTACCGGCTTTGCCAAGATCATGGGTGACCTGATCGAAGGCCTGGTGCAGATGCTGGTGTTCTTTGCGGTGGCAATCATTATCTGTACCCTGATGCTGTACTGGTACACCCGTTGTCCGCGCAGCACCCTGCTGGTGGTGGGCTGTTCGCTGGTAGGTGTGATCTGGCTGCTGGGGCTGTTGCCGACTCTGGGCTACAGCCTGGATCCCTACTCGGTACTGGTGCCCTTTCTGATCTTTGCCATCGGTGTGAGCCATGGCTCGCAGAAAATGAATGGCATCATGCAGGATGTCGGTCGTGGTATGCACCAACTGGTGGCCGCTCGCTACACCTTCCGCCGATTGTTCCTTGCCGGGGTAACCGCGCTTTTGTCGGATGCCGTCGGCTTTGCGGTGCTCATGGTCATCGACATTCCGGTGATCCAGGGCCTGGCTGTCACCGCCAGCCTCGGTGTGGCGCTGCTGATCCTGACCAACCTGGTGCTGCTGCCGATTCTGCTGTCCTACACTGGCGTCAGCCCGGCTGCCGCTCGGCGCAGCCTGCGTACTGAAATGCAGGCCGCCGAGGGTGGACGGAAGCATTTTCTCTGGTCGTTTCTTGACAACTTCACCCGTCAGCCCTGGGCCGGAATCATAGTGGCCCTGGGTGTGGCGTGTGCGACGGTGGGCATTGTGGTGGGGTCCAAGGTGCAGATCGGTGATACCGACCAGGGAGCACCGGAGCTGCGTCCGGACTCGCGCTACAACCTGGACAACAACTTCATGGTCTCCAATTACGCCGCCAGCAGCGATGTGTTCATCATTATGATCACCACGCCACAGTACGCCTGTGCGCACTATGACACCCTGCGGGTAGTGGATGCGCTGGAGCGTGAGCTGCAGCAATTGCCCAGTGTCGACGGCACCAGTTCGCTGGCCGGGCTGTCCAAGGTGGCCAGTGTCGGCATGAACGAAGGTAGCCTGAAGTGGTACGACGTACCCCGTTCCCAGTCGCTGCTCAATGCCATCGTGACCCGTGCACCGCGGGAGATGTTCAACCAGAACTGCGACCTGCTGACGGTATATGCCTACCTCAAGGATCACAAGGCCGATACCCTGACCAGCGTGGTCAATACGGTGGAAAGCTTTGCCGAGCGCTATGCTACCGATGATATCCGCATTCTCAATGCGGCGGGCAACGCCGGTATCGATGCTGCTACCAACATCGTGGTCGAGAAGGCCAACAAGTTGATGCTCTACTTGGTGTACCTGGCCGTGAGCATCGTCTGCTTCATTACCTTCCGTTCCTGGCAGGCCGTGGTCTGCGCGATAGTGCCGCTAATGGTGACTTCGCTGCTGGCCGAAGCGCTGATGGTCTGGCTGAATATCGGCGTCAAGGTGGCCACGCTGCCGGTGATCGCGCTGGGTGTGGGGGTAGGGGTCGATTATGCCCTGTATGTCATGACGATGGTCATGGTCTACATCCGCCAGGGCGCGCCACTGTCCCAGGCCTACTACCGGGCGCTGGTCTCCACCGGCAAGGTGGTGATCCTGACCGGCGCCACTCTGGGT